>JAHBTD010000060.1 GCA_019638775.1 Fimbriimonadaceae bacterium
TCTCATGTTTCACATTGTACGCCATTTGTCGCACAAGTCAATCATCTGTCAGAACAATCGCCCCTTCGCACAGAAACGAGACCATTGGCCAAGACGACGTAAAAAGTACCCTAGAGACTGACAGCGATTAGGGAGGACAGATGGATAATTTCCTCTTATAGAATAAAGGTTTTACCTTCAACCGATAAGGATCAGTGGTGATGGAGGCATACCCGCATTCGTGACCCAAACCCAGGACCAGATTTTCCTCGAAAACGAGACACGGTCTTGAGTCGAAGCACGATACGCCTCCACGAGCTGTGCCATGTCGGACGCTAGAATGTGAACTGCTGAGATCGGCCTAAGATCTTTGTCCAAGAAGCTTAGGATCTAACTGAATGGCCTTATTAATGTCTCTCCGCGCACTTTCGTGGTCACCTATTTCCTTATTCAACTGTCCTCTCATCAAAAAGTAGGTTGCTTCCTGAGGATTGAGATCTATGGCCTTCGTGAGGTCGCTTAAAGCTCCTAGTTTATCGCCCATCTTGACTCGCACTTCTCCTCGTTTCACAAATAGTCTAGCGTCATCGGGGCTAAGTCGTATGGCTTCAGTATAATCAGAGAGCGATCCAGAGAGGTTTTCGACACTAGTGTGTGCCCACCCTCGAAGCCAATAATTGTATGAGTTCTCAGGATCCAACTGAATCGCCATGGAAGCATCTTCAATCGCCCCATGCCAATCTTGTAACATGGCTCTTACCATCCCGCGATTACCATAAGCCTCGGTCAACCCAGGGCTAATTTTTAGAGCTCGCGAGTAATCCTCTGCAGCCCCCTGAAAGTCCCGCAAGTGAGTCTTTACATATCCACGCTTAAACCAAACCTGAGGATCTGACGGATCAAGCGAGATGGCTAAGGAGAGGGGAGGCAGACTTCCTTCGTACTGACCAAGCTTAGCCATGGCCCAGCCTAGGTTTTCCTGAAACATGGCAGTCCCTGGACTTCTCCGGACAGCTTCGCGAAAATCATCCAACCCGCCTGCGATATCACCCACGGCCATTTTGGCTGCCCCTGAGTTATTGAAGCGAGCAGCTTCTTCTAGTGAATCGGGAGATGTAATCGACCTTTTGGCAGGAACAGAGGAGTGAGGCGAACACCCGCCCATCATTGCGATCAGGAGTAATCCATAGACTGGAGCCGCCAACTTCGATTCTTTCACTTTGTCCCGCTCCCCTCCATATCCATTTTGCAATTAAGGCTACAGCTTGTGGTCAGGCACAAAGCTGAAATTGCGAACTCAATCGTAAAGATTGCACCTTACTTTCGAAAGTCCGCAAAGGTAGGGCATGTCCTCAATGTTTTGGCGAGAGTGAATCACTGATGACGAAGGCAGGGACGAGGTTATTATGTGTCTTCCTACTTTGACCATATAGATCAAGTGAAGCGGGGGCTGCGCCCCCGATCCCCCCGGCCGTCCGGTCCAGTGGTCCGGAACGGCCGGGCGGTCTCGTTGGGCGGAATCTTTGCGTTTAATTCTCCGCATGGTTTCAGTATCCCTATGCTATTCACTGTGTTTGCAACGGTCTAACAGAGGGGCGGCCAAGCTGACGCATCGCCGCCGTCTGCAACGACGGAACATCGTTCCCTCTCACCCGTAGCGGATAGTGGACGGGTGACAGGGAGAAATTGATTGGATTGGTTCAGCGTCGCGCAGTGAGCCCCGCACACTCGACACAGAGCCAGATTTCGCACATTACATCCTTGTCCGGATAACAAAACCGCACCCACGCTCGCTCGAATTGGCAAAACTCACAGAGACGTTCCTTCGTATGTTCAGGGCAGAGCCAAGCTTTTCGCGCACGATCATACGTGGTCGCTTCCCGTCCGCAACAAGCTGGGCCAAAAAGACTCGGCAGCCTCAGATCGCATCGATGCCAGATCATGCTCACACCTCCTGATAGACGAGCCCCTTTCCCAACACCAGTTGCAGAATCGTGCCGCTGAACCAAATGGGATGCCCCGAGAGCAGATCCTCCCAGGTCTTGATGAACACGATCCTCGGGATTTCGATCTCACCCCTAATTCGTCGGTAGGCATTCCTGGTAGACCATTGGTGCCGCATTTCTTCCCACAGCCGACTAATGGGAAAGCCGAGCGAACGTTTCCAGGACCAGCACATATTCACGTAGCCGCATTGATCCTGGACGTACTGGCTAATGACGTAGCGGCTCAGCCGGTTTCTTGAACGGTGACTGGGCTGATAGGCCTTGACCCAGACGACCGGAGCCCCGTGGAGGGATTGCCATTGGGTCGAGAGCCATTCCTGTGAGATCCAGAACCGGCGAGCGCGTTCCCCATCCGGCACCCGCCAGGCCCAGAAGATATGGAGCACGCCATGCCCTTCTTCCGTCCGGACCTGGTAATACTCCAACCCCTGAAATCCCAGCTGCCGTTCAATCCTCTGGCGCAGTTGCTTGTGGTGGTAGGTTAGCTTCTCCGCATCCCCACCTTCCGCCGTGGACAGGGTGACCCAGAGCACTTGGAACTGATGACATTCCCAGAACCAGAGGAGCGACCGGACGCGGTGATAGCCCCGTTTCTGCTTTCTGGTCCATTCGCCGGCGACGGGCTCCCGCCGGAACTCCTTCCAGCGGCTCATCGGGCACCTTCCGCTTGAGGAATAACCGGTCTCAGCCCGGCATTGAGAATTCGTTCCAGTTCCTCAATGGGAATCCGCACAGCCCGCACCGACGGCTTCACATAGGCAATCTGCCGTTTCAGGATGTATTTCCTGATCGTGCTTTCCTTGAGCCCTAACCGATTGGCTGCCTCTCGAATCGTGATCAATTGTGTACTCGGGACCATTGGGCACCTCCTTGAAAGAATGGTTGTGAAGAGATCACGCGTATTATTTTTTAGGCGTGATGACTCTTGACAGCCATTAGCAAGGCGGAGGTACACTTGCCAAACAAATTCAGGTGAAGACGGCCCTTCAGCAGGACACTTTTTTCAGTGGTGTTGGGATCAGGAATCTAGGGAGGGGTCAGCGTGAAAAAGGAGCGGAAGGCATGAGCGCACAAGGGAAAGCCGAGCAGGAATTCCAACAGGAGTACCAGAAAGCCATCGAGCGCATCCGCACGATGCCGGATGGCGCCGTCGGGTGGGTGCTCACGTTCCTGCAAACGGACCTCGAAGCCCTAACCCCGACGGAGTGGACGCTGGTGGCGTTTGAAGTCGCGGCCTTTGTCGATGAGACGGGGGAGCGATTCGGCGGGATGGTCGCCCCGGAAAGTGGCTGGAGCGTGGAAGGCGTGCCCAACGCGAAGAATTACCAGACGATTCCCAGTCGCAAAGAAGCCCAGGACATTCAGGCCGCAGTGCTGGCGCAGTTAGAGCACTATTGGCACGAGGGATACGCCGCGTTCACCTTTCCGCAGATGACGTTGGTCGTGGCATCCCCTGGCGGATTCTCTGACGAGGCTGGCACGATCTTGGTCGTCGCGAAACGCAAGGCCAAGGAGTTTGAATACCGCTTTGTCCACCTCCTGGCCCAGTCCGGGGACTACATTCGTCGCTGCCCGGAATGCGCCAAGATCTATTTAGCGATCCGGCGCGACCAGCTATACTGCCACCCGCGCTGCCAGAACCGCGTCGCGGCGAGAAAGTGGCGAGAAGCCCAGAAGACCGAGGAGCGAAAGGAGAGCCGCCGTGGCAAGAAAAGAAGGCAAGGATAGAGGGATTACTCAGCGCAAAGGCCGCAAGGGCTGGTGGGTGCGTGTCTATGCCAACGGACGGGAGCGCTGGCACCGCTGTGACACCAAAACACAGGCAAAAGCGCTCTATGGTCGATTAAAAGCCGATATTCGGGAAGGCACCTATTTCCCCGAGAAATTCGCCCCTCGAAAAGACATCACCCTTCGGGCCTGGATCAATCGCTACCTCGAAGGAACGGTGAACCGAAACAAAGCTGGCGAAGTACTCTATGGACGGCGCTGGTCCCTGCTTATCGGAAGACGCCTACTCACCCAGATTACGGTCGATGATCTCCGGCGGATACAAGCCAAAATGCGCGCCAAGATGAAGGTGAACAAGAAGGAACCGCAACGGCTGTGGGCGGATGCCACGATCAACCGGCATTTTGCGTTCCTCCGACATGTGTTGATGCTAGCCGTCAAAGACGACAAGCTGACCAAGAACCCGGTTTCCAGCCTCAAGTTCTTTCCTGAAGCCAACCGGACGCGATTCCTCACGAGCGAAGAACTGGACCGATTGAGAGGCGTCATGACCCCGGATGACTGGAAATTGGTCGCCTTCGCCGTCGAGACCGGGTTGAGACGAGGAGAACAGTTCTCCCTCCGCTGGAACCAGGTCGATCTGGAAAATGAGGTCCTGACCCTGCCGATGCCGAAGGGAGGCAAAACCCGACATGTGCCCTTGAGTGAGGGAGCCAAGACCATCCTGAGGTCATTTGACTCGTTTCTTCGGTCGGCTTGGGTGTTCCCAGGCTTAAAGGACGTGACCCACCCTATGGATAGCCGTGCTTTTCTCCGGCGTTCGTTTGAGCCTGGTCTGAGGCGAGCGGGGATCGAGGGGGCCTGTTGGCATTCACTCCGACATACCGCAGCCAGCCGCCGTGTCATGGCAGGGGTCGATCTCGTATCAGTGAAGGAGATCCTCGGACACCGTGATATCGAGACGACTATGCGGTATGCCCATCTCGCACCAGGACATCTTCGAGACGCAGTGAATCGAGGGAGTCTGAGTGGAACCGTGACCAAAACCGTGACCAGCGAGGAGGGAATAGTCGAAGAAGCGATGCAACCTATTGATTATC
>JAHBTD010000061.1 GCA_019638775.1 Fimbriimonadaceae bacterium
TCACCAGAAGCAGGTAGTCTAACCGTAAGGAGGGCGCTTGCCACGGTGAGATTCATGACTGGGGTGAAGTCGTAACAAGGTAGCCGTAGGGGAACCTGCGGCTGGATCACCTCCTTTCTAGAGAAATACAAACTAAGTACTCACAACCTATCGATTGTTTTGTAATAGACAGAGCTAAGAACCAATAAAAGCTGGATATTTTTGATTGTACTATAGGATGGCACTTAGACTCATGAAGGGTCTGTAGCTCAGTTGGTTAGAGCACACGCTTGATAAGCGTGGGGTCGGTGGTTCAAATCCACCCAGACCCACCAACAAGATGGGGGTGTAGCTCAGCTGGGAGAGCACCTGCTTTGCAAGCAGGGGGTCATCGGTTCGATCCCGTTCACCTCCACCAGTTTATTGGGCGTATGGAGAGAGATGGTGAGAATTGAGGGTTTTTTGTAAATGAGAGTGATAGGCTCTGTCTAGTGGAAAGTTATATTTAATATGTTTTATTTATTAAATTGATTATTGTTCTTTAAAAATTTGGAAAGTATTGACTATTTAATTTTTAATTGAATCAATCATATTTTTGATTATTCTGAATATGGTTGGTGAGGTTAGGAATGAATAAGGGTTAGATTGTATCAAAATTGCAAATTAGAATTCAATATATGCAATAACCTGTATGAGTAAGATTTTTATTGTATGTGTAGGAATATATTAATAATAAAAGTCTTAAAGTTATAGGATCAAGTGAATAAGTGCATGTGGTGGATGCCTTGGCGATTACAGGCGATGAAGGACGTGGAAGCCTGCGAAAAGCTTCGGGGAGCTGGCAAACGAGCTGTGATCCGGAGATATCCGAATGGGGAAACCTGGCCCATTAGGGTCAACCTTAACTGAATATATAAGTTAAGTGTGGCGAACCTGGTGAACTGAAACATCTAAGTAACCAGAGGAAAAGAAATCAACCGAGATTCCCAAAGTAGTGGCGAGCGAAATGGGAAGAGTCATCAATATTTAGCATTCAAGTTAGTCGAACTTTCTGGAAAGTGAGACCATAGTGGGTGATAGTCCTGTAGACGAAAACTCGAATGTGGAACTAAGATTGAGAAAAGTAGGGCGGGACACGTGAAATCCTGTCTGAAGATGGGGGGACCATCCTCCAAGGCTAAATACTCGTAATCGACCGATAGTGGACAAGTACCGTGAGGGAAAGGTGAAAAGAACCCCGGAAGGGGAGTGAAATAGATCCTGAAACCGCATGCATACAAACAGTGGGAGCTTGGTATTTTGAATATCAAGTGACTGCGTACCTTTTGTATAATGGGTCAGCGACTTACATTCAGTAGCAAGCTTAACCGAATAGGGGAGGCGCAGCGAAAGCGAGTCTTAATAGGGCGTATAGTTGCTGGGTGTAGACCCGAAACCAGATGATCTATCCATGGCCAGGATGAAGCGAAGGTAACACTTCGTGGAGGTCCGAACCCACTAATGTTGAAAAATTAGGGGATGAGCTGTGGATAGGGGTGAAAGGCTAAACAAATCTGGAAATAGCTGGTTCTCTCCGAAAACTATTTAGGTAGTGCCTCACGTATCACCTTTGGGGGTAGAGCACTGTTATGGCTAGGGGGTCATTGAGATTTACCAAACCATTGCAAACTCCGAATACCAAAGAGTGCCAGCGTGGGAGACAGACATCGGGTGCTAACGTCCGGTGTCAAAAGGGAAACAACCCAGACCCTCAGCTAAGGTCCCAAAGACACAGTTAAGTGGGAAACGAAGTGGGAAGGCATAAACAGTCAGGAGGTTGGCTTAGAAGCAGCCACCCTTTAAAGAAAGCGTAATAGCTCACTGATCGAGTCGTCCTGCGCGGAAGATGTAACGGGGCTCAAACTGTGCACCGAAGCTAGGGATTTACATTTAATGTAGATGGTAGGAGAGCGTTCCGTAAGCCTGTGAAGGTGTGGTGTGAACCATGCTGGAGGTATCGGAAGTGCGAATGCTGACATGAGTAGCGATAAAGGGAGTGAAAGGCTCCCTCGCCGAAAACCCAAGGTTTCCTGTGCAACGTTCATCGGCGCAGGGTGAGTCGGTCCCTAAGGTGAGGCAGAAATGCGTAGCTGATGGGAAACTGGTTAAAATTCCAGTACCTTTTATCAATGCGATGTGGGGACGGAGAAGGTTAACTCAGCCGGGTGTTGGATGTCCCGGTTCAAGCGTGTAGACATGCTGCTTAGGCAAATCCGGGCGGCTAAGTTGAGACGTGATAACGCAACACTCTTCGGAGTGCCAAGTGAGCGATACCATGCTTCCAGGAAAAGCCACTAAGCTTCAGTTGATAAGAGACCGTACCGTAAACCGACACAGGTGGGTAGGATGAGAATTCTAAGGCGCTTGAGAGAACTCAGGAGAAGGAACTCGGCAAAATTGCACCGTAACTTCGGGAGAAGGTGTGCCCCTTGTACGTGTAGCGCTTCGCGCGTGAAGCGGAATGGGGTTGCAATAAAAAGGTGGCTGCGACTGTTTATTAAAAACACAGCACTCTGCCAACACGAAAGTGGACGTATAGAGTGTGACGCCTGCCCGGTGCCGGAAGGTTAAATGATGGGGTGCAAGCTCTTGATTGAAGCCCCGGTAAACGGCGGCCGTAACTATAACGGTCCTAAGGTAGCGAAATTCCTTGTCGGGTAAGTTCCGACCTGCACGAATGGCGTAACGATGGCCACACTGTCTCCTCCTGGGACTCAGCGAAGTTGAAATGTTTGTGAAGATGCAATCTCCCCGCGGCTAGACGGAAAGACCCCGTGCACCTTTACTGTAGCTTTACATTGGACTTTGACAACATTTGTGTAGGATAGGTGGGAGGCTTTGAAGTGGGTTCGCTAGAACTCATGGAGCCATCGTTGAAATACCACCCTGATGTTGTTGGGGTTCTAACCTAGATCCATAATCTGGATTGGGGACCGTGTATGGTAGGCAGTTTGACTGGGGCGGTCTCCTCCCAAATTGTAACGGAGGAGTACGAAGGTACGCTAGGTACGGTCGGAAATCGTGCTGATAGTGCAATGGCAAAAGCGTGCTTGACTGCGAGACTGACAAGTCGAGCAGATGCGAAAGCAGGTCATAGTGATCCGGTGGTTCTGTATGGAAGGGCCATCGCTCAACGGATAAAAGGTACGCCGGGGATAACAGGCTGATTCCTCCCAAGAGTTCATATCGACGGGGGAGTTTGGCACCTCGATGTCGGCTCATCACATCCTGGGGCTGTAGCCGGTCCCAAGGGTATGGCTGTTCGCCATTTAAAGTGGTACGTGAGCTGGGTTTAAAACGTCGTGAGACAGTTTGGTCCCTATCTGCCGTGGGCGTTGGAAGTTTGAGTGGACCTGCTCCTAGTACGAGAGGACCGGAGTGGACGCACCTCTGGTGTACCGGTTATGACGCCAGTCGTATTGCCGGGTAGCTAAGTGCGGACGAGATAACCGCTGAAAGCATCTAAGCGGGAAACTCACCTCAAGATAAGACTTCCCGAGGGTTAAACCCTCCTAAAGGTTCGTTGAAGACTACGACGTTGATAGGTCGGGTGTGGAAGCATAGTAATATGTTAAGCTAACCGATACTAATTGACCGTGCGGCTTGATCCTATAACTTTAATACTTTTGTTAAATTGAAGCTAAAAGCACAATGATAATAATTTAACCTAATACTTTCCAAGAATAATTGCGTATTACTTTTTCCGAATTGAAATAGTATTACTGAGAGTTTAGATGTGATACGCAAACAGTTTCGCTTGGCGGCCATAGCGCTCTGGACCCACCTCTTCCCATCCCGAACAGAATCGTGAAACGGAGTTGCGCCGATGATAGTGTGCATACGCATGTGAAAGTAGGTTACCGCCAGGCACCCAATTTTTTTCTACCAGAAGAACAGCATTCTTGAATGCATTGTCTGTTCGGGATTCATTCTTATTCTGGGTTCTTTAAGCGTGTTACGGCTTTATTGACCCTCCTTCGCATGATTTTTCAAGTTAGGTATGCCCCACGCACATGGTTTGCACCAATTGCTAAGCAGTGTCGCTGTGCGTGTGATTGGCACGCCAGAGGCCGTGTTAATGTAATCGGTGCGTTGATCGACAAATGTCTTCTGATGTGTCAACACTTTTCTGGACACGAAGTTAAGCAGCATTTTGCTGCAACTCGAAGTCAACGGGCGATATATCCATTAGCTGAATGCAATCGTTCTCGGTTGTAAAATACTTCGATATATTCAAACACAGCTTGTTTAGCTTCTTCCCGAGAATGGAACGTTTGATGATGGATCAATTCGGTTTTTAAGGTATGGAAGAAGCTTTCCGACACGGCGTTGACGCTCCTATGTCAAGTAATTCTGACTGTGTCAGATAAATCGGCGAGAATCAGTGGATATAGCTCACGAACAATGTAGCGTTTCAGGCAGCGTTGAATTTCTTTATTTGACATTCCTTGTGCTGTACGTCGCGCCACATAGGCTTGTGGTTCTCGGCTCACTGCGCATGCGTACCATAGCGATAGTCCATAACGCATTGTTTGCAGATCGATTGCCTTCTCGATTTAATCGATGGCGGATAGTTTTTCCAGAGGAAGCCTGCAGTGGACTTGCTCCACATAACGCAGCCAAGGCTGCTTCATTCCTTAATCGTTCTGGATTATCTCCTGCTACGGCAATAAGTGTCGCTGCTGTTTGTGGTCCGACTCCAAATTGATTCCGAA
>JAHBTD010000062.1 GCA_019638775.1 Fimbriimonadaceae bacterium
CTCCGGAATTTGACCGTTTCGAACGGGCTGGAGTTTTTCGGTGGATCAGCGGTCGACCCGTCGCTGTTGAATGACACCTACATGCAGAACTTGCCGACTGGCGGGCCGGTGCTCTCCGGAAACGGGCAGCGTCGACGCGTGCGGCCGTTCGAGGTCTGGTACAAGCGCAAGGTCAAACTCTACTACATTTTCAAGGATGATGGCGTGCTCGCCGTGCCGGTGCCCGTCGACAACGACGAAGCGAAAGCGATTCTGAAGGACCTGAAAGGCTCCGACGGAGTCTACGCCGAACCGGTGTGGAAAGAGCGGATGTATGTCGGGGTCATTCTCGGGAATATCCTCATCCATCATGACGTCTCGCCGCATGAAACGAACCGGTTCCCCTATGTGCCGTTCTATTCGGGGTTGAAGAAAAACGGTGCGCCGCTCGCGCTCGCGAGTCGGCTGGTCCCGATCGTCGAATCCATCAACAAGCGGGAAAGCAAAGCGCTGGCGTTGCTGACGAACCGGCAGATCGTCGCGGAAGAAAATTCCTTCGACGATGCCGAGCTGTTGCAGACCGAGCACGCGAAGCCGGATGGGTTCCTCGAGGTCAAGGAAGGGGCTGTCTCGGGTAATCGGATTTTGTTCCGCGACAATCTGGACATGGGCCAGGCCCAGCTCGCGCTGCTCCAGGAAGATAAGGACGCCATTCGCCGGGTGTCGGGCCAGGGTAACGAGTCGATGGGGATGCCGTCGGAGGTCCGGAGCGGGCTGGGGATCGCGAAAAAGCAGGCCATGGGCAACCTGATTGTGCTCCCGATGCAGAACAACCTGCGTCGGTCGCGGTACATGAAGGCGCGGCTCTCCTACGAATACGCGAAGCAGTGGTTGACCGAAGAGATGGCGTTTCAGATTACGGATGATCCGAACGCGCCGCGTACCGTTCAGATTACGAAGAGCCATATCAAGGCCCTCAAGGAACGGCTCTACGATCTCGTCATTACCGAGACGAAAGACTTCACGGTCCTGCGTGAGCAACAGGCGGAAATGCTGCTCCAGGCGATTCCGGCGCTGGCGCCGTTGGGCCCGGCCTACATGAAGCTCGGCATTCAGTTGACCGAGCTTCGGGACAAAGAAGGCCTGATGAAGATGATCGACGAGCAATCCCAGCCGCAACCGGAGCGGCCGAAGATGACGATTGCCATGGACTGGAAGGAATTCACGCCGGAGATGAAGGCGTATATCGCCATGACGGCGTTTCAGAGCCAGGAATTGGCGCAGGTGTTTATTCAGCAGAGCGAGGACCCGGCCTTCGTGCAGAAGATCGAAGCGGAAATGGCGATCGCGCAAGTCAAGGAAGGCACGCGAAGCCAGGTGGAGCGCGGGAAGATCGATTTCCAGGCGTTACAGACCGCGGTACAGGGCCGGATGGAAATGCAAAAGATTCGCGACAAGGGCAAGCCCCAAGGCGGGGCGCCGGAACAATCTGAACCTGAAGGAGAAGTTGCATGAGTACTGCTGTCAAGGAACAGACCCCCGCGAAAGCGGACTCCCCCGTTGAGCCGTCGCTGGCCGACGTGCTCTACGCCACGGAGCCCGCGAAAGCTGCGGACACGTCTGTGGTGTCGACGAACGAGCCCGAGCAGAAGCAGGATACGGACCTCGCTCCGGCCAACAAGGCCGATGCGACTCCCCCGGCGGACGCCAAACAAGAGCCTGTGGCGAAGGCTGAAGGGAAGACGGAGGAGAAGCCTGACCCGAAAGACGAGCAGCTGAAGGCGCAGACGGCCGCGGCGCGTCGATTGGGGAAGGAGAAGGCCGAGCTCGAGCGGAAGCTTGAGGACCAAACGGCGCAGATCGAGGAGTTGAAGGCGCGGATCGAAGGCACCTGGAAGGAGCCGCCGAAGCCGTCCGACGAGCAGATCCGGAAAAAGCTCGCGTTCGAAGCCCGAGTGGAGGCGTCGCGAGCGATTGCGGATCAGGACTTCGGGGCGGACGAAGTCGAGCAGGCGATATTTGGCGGGAAGGATGCCCCATGGGTGGCACTGACAAGTCGGCCCGAGAAAAAGCATCTGCTGGTCGAGGTCTCCGAGCATCCGCAACCGCCGGTCGCGGCGATGCGGATCCTGGCGCGTGAAGCGTTCATGGAGAAATTCGGCGAAGACCCGCGCAAGTGGGAAGAAAAGATTCTGGAAGCCGCGAAGCCGAAACTCTTCGCGGAATTCAAAAAACAACTGGAACAGCAACCCGTCGGGAAAGACGTGCCGACTGTGTCGACGGCGCGGCAGTCCGGAGGGCCGGCCGCGCGCAAAGAGCAGCGGATTGCGGACGTGCTGTACGGCGGGGACTGAGCGAAAGGGATAGACGATGACGACCATCAATACAACGGTAATGAGCCTCTTGGATCTGGCGAAGCGGACCGATCCGAACGGCAAACGGACCACGTCCATTGTCGAACTGTTGGCGCAATCGAACGAGATGCTGGCCGACATGGTGTGGCGGGAAGGGAACCAGGATACCGGGCACCGGATTACGGTCCGGACCGGGCTTCCGTCGGTGACGTGGCGCTTACTGAATCAGGGTGTGACGCCGAGCAAGTCCACCACGGCACAAATCGAAGAGAAGACCGGCATCCTCGAGGCCTGGTCAGAGGTTGAGGAGGAAGTGGCGAAGCTGGGTGGCGATATCAATGCGAACCGGCTGTCCGAAGGCATGGCGTTCCTGGAGGCGATGAACCAGGAAATGCAACAGACCTTAATCTACGGGAACAGCGGTACGGCTCCCGAAGAATTCATGGGTCTGGCGCCGCGGTATGCGACCAAGTCCGGCGCCACGAACGGCGCGAACGTGATCGATGGCGGCGGAACTGGAAACGACAATACGTCGATCTGGTTGGTCTTCTGGGGTGAAAATTCGGTCTTTGGGCTCGTGCCGAAGGGCAGCAAGGCCGGATTGCAGCACAATGATTTCGGGATTCAGACGGTCCAGGGCGCGAACGGCATTGGGACGGAGCGTATGCGCGCGTATCAAGAGCGCTGGCAGTGGAAGGCCGGGATTGCGCTCAAGGACTGGCGGTACGTGGTTCGGATCGCGAACATCGATGTGTCGAACATGGTCGCGCAAGTCTCCGCGGCGGACCTGCTGAAGCTCATGGCGACGGCGACGCATGTGCCGCCGACGCAGGGCCTCGGGAAACCGGTCTTCTATATGAACCGGAGCGTGTTTGCCGCGCTCGACGTGCAGCGATTCGATGCGGTGCAGGTTGGTGGAGGCATCACCTACGACAATGTGGACGGGAAGCGGGTCTACTCGTTCCGTGGCATTCCGATCCGGATTGTCGACTCCATCCTGGAGACCGAAGCGCGCGTCGTCTAAGTTGGCGCGTTGAGCTAGTACTAGGACCAGTACAACGAAAGGACTCGACCATGATTCTCGATAAACAGAACCAACTGTCGGACTCGCAGGCGTTCACCATCGACGCCGTGTCGACAAACACGATTGATTGCGGGAATCCGACGCCGAAGAACGACATCGGCTCCGGTGAGCCGATGTGTATTGCGGTGAACGTGGAAGTGGCGGCGACCGGCGGCGGGGCCTATGAATTCCAGGCGATTCAGTCGGCGAATGCCGACTTGTCGTCTCCGGACATTCTGGCGTCTGTCTTCCCGGCGGAAGCCACGCTGGCTGTGGGCTACACGTTCGCGGTGCCAATTCCGCAAGGGTCAGTGACCAAGCGGTATGTCGGGCTGAAATTCAACAATGTCTCCGGGACTACGGGCGTGACGGTGTCCGCGCACCTGATCCCGGTGAGTCATTTCCAGAATTTCAAACCCTACGCGAAGAACTACGCGATCACGGTGTAACGACCGGGGCCGCTGCGGGGCCTGGGCTTCGCAGCGGCTCAGACATAAGGGAGTGTGGCTATGCCGCTCAAAACATCATTGTTCTCTCGAGTTGCAGGCCGATTGCGCTGGATGGTCGGCGGGGTGCAGCCGATCGTGTCAGGCGGGTCGTCCAAGTGGCACACCTGGCCGGCGGTGACGTCATTGACTGGAGGCACGGATACCACGCCGGTCGCTGGGACGCGGTTCAGCTGTGAAGTGTTTGTCCCGTACAACATGATCATGACGGGGATTGGGTACCTCATCGGGACCGTGGGTGGGACCGATAAGGCGATCGTGGAGCTGCACGATGCCGACGGGAAACTGCTCGCGAATTCGAATCTGGCGGGCGTGACAGTCGGGACGTTGGCGACCTACCAGGAAATTCCATTCACCGCGCCGGTCGAAGTGATCGGGCCGCAAAAGTATTACCTGTCCGTGACGATGAACGGGACAACGGCGCGGCTGCGCACAGTGCCGACGGCGGTGGGCGCTGCGCAAATGCTGACGGCGAAATCGGCAGCGGGGACGTTCGGGACCGTGGGCGATTTGACCGTGCCGACGACCTTCACGGCAGACAAGGGGCCGATTGCGTACACCTATTAACCTCTGAACGAAATGGAGCGATTCGATGGTCAAAGTTAAAGCAAAAGAAACTCTTTACGACGGGATGCAGCGGCGCGAGCCGGGCGAAGTGTTCTATGTCG
>JAHBTD010000063.1 GCA_019638775.1 Fimbriimonadaceae bacterium
TGGACGAGGTTGGGAGTCAATCACCGATCGCATCATCGAGGTTGTGAATCGAAGGTCGACGCGGGTGGTATACGTCCTCTGGGGTGAGGCGGCGAAAAAGAAGCAAACGCTGATTACCAATCCGCAACACGTCGTCATTGCCTGCGGCCATCCCTCCCCGTTGTCAGCGAGGAATTTTTTCGGCTCACGTTGTTTTTCGAGGGTCAATCGAGCTCTCATCGATGTTGGGATTGATCCAATCGATTGGCAAATTCCTGATGTTTGAGCGTCGGCCCATCGCTTCATAGAAAAACGTCTCGAGGCTGAATACTCCCACCAGTGTGGCCATGCCGTCCGACTACTCCCCTGAAAGTTCCCCGATCTTCGATAGGGTCGATCTCGGGTGTCCTCGATGCTGAACTTCCGAGATCTATCCTTCACTGATGAGATTGTCTCATCCATTGTGAGCTCCCTATGCCTGGAAGCTTGTTCGACAGACGCCTGTAACAGGTCGGTACCGTCTTTCGCTCTCACCATTGGATTCATTGGGGATCTCCTCTTATGGTGCGTACGGCCGCGAAGCCCGATCGGGGCTGTTCATTCGGAAATGGCACCTTCGTGCAGAGACCTTCCATTAGTCAAGGCCGTCGTCGGGCTTCGGAGAGGTATAGCGTGCAGGCAGCATTTCCGGCGACATCTCACTCGGAAGCACTCGGCTGACAACCGAAAGAAAGTGCTGTGCGTCGGATCAATGGCCTGTCCGGTCACAAGCATCGGCTCCATTGACATGGCGGTTGCCACCCTGCAGGGTGCGGCATGACGTGTTGAGCCTCGCCCACTGTCCCATCTTGCGCGCCTGCTTCAATCTTTAGCGCGTCTGATTCCACGGTCTTCGCCGCTTTTGCGCCAGAGTTCCCATCCCAGGCCATCAGGTCTTGCATGCGTTCGCGCGTGCTCACCTCACAACGATGTGGCGAGGTATTCGCCACCGATAAAGGAGAATGCAATGATACAGGAACAGTTTCAACAGTTTTGGTTGCAATTGAAGGCTCCCCTCAAAGCCAGCTCGGGGAACATCACGGAGAGCGATCTTGGAGAAATCCAGGGCAATTTAGCGATCTTCGGCGATGTGCTTCAGAGGCGGTATGGTGAGGGCCATAAGGATGAAGTTAGGTTGTGGGTCGAACGTTGATACGCGCATTGGAGCGGTAACTCTATCGGATACCAAGACCCGAAACCGACCGCCTGAATCAGTGTCACCTCCCTGAGCATCGACGTCTCGGCGAGGCCTTGCGCCCGCGCGGGCGATAAGAGCCCAAAGGAGCGCACCTGTCGTACGAAAGATCGTCATCAACAAGAGTTATGATTAGTTCTGCCTAAGCCATAAGGCGTTTCTGCGTTTGCGTGAGTTAGGACAGCTGGATGCGCGTAATGAGACCGCGCCCGGGCGCCTACTGGTCACCTGCGGCAGGTTCTCGGGAGCCAAGCCTCAAAAGGTCGTGTCCATTTCGGACGACGTGTCATGGGTCATCGTAAAGGCGAATGGAAGCAAGCATGTCAGCGAACTACATCGCATATGGGCTTGACCTGATGGGGGACAGGGCCAAGCTTCGGGGTTAAACCGGACCGACAAGCTGGATGTGGTTCGGCCCGGAGATGTTCCGCCGTGGGCGAGTCTCCGGGCGTGCTCCGTCCTGAAATCCGCGCTTTACCGTGTCGCGAGTCATCTGCACCACAAGGTCAATACGACCAGGTGAGAAGGGTTGTCACGACGTTCTTGCTGTAGGCATACACGGGAATATTGGAGCCGTTGAGGACTCCCTGATATTGCAGCGCAAGGTTGAGGTTGTGGGGTAATGGCTTGGCGATTTGGCAGAAAATGTCTTGCTCGATATCCCGGCGCGCGGATACTTCTCCGGTATTGTCTAGGAAAATGCCTTGGACATGGTTGTACGCCCGCCAGTGTACTTCGTAGTCGAGTCTGAGGTTGAGGTCATACCAAGGAAGCACAATTTGCACTCCTGCCTGAATTCGATCTCCTGAATAGGCGAAACTGGATCCGCTGGCGGCCTCGACGTCGTGCTGGTACCCCAACCGGAGGATGTACTGATCTTGCCGGAAGCGAAAGGCCTGGAGAACTCCGAGCATGCTGTTGAACGCATCGCGTGATTCCGGGGCAAATCGAAGATCGTTATTGCCGGGCTCCGCGTAGAAGTCCTTTCGCTGATACCGATACAGGAGGGTGGTGAGGTTTTCCATCCGACCGAGTGCCGGCACTGTCACCGCTGGCGGAACGAATGCGGCGGGGAAGGTGAGTGTGTGACGGGAGAGAAATCCCTTTAGCCCGAGAAGCATGTAGTCATAGCTGTATTGCCCGCCGATCTCATAGGGGATGCTTCCCAACGTGCCTCGATAGACGCCGGACAGCGCGCCCAGGTGGTCTTGGATGTCGAAGGCGCCCACGCCGCTGTTGGTGTTCACCGTCTGGTAGTACGAGTAGGCCACCGTCGACTCAATCGGCCCATTGCGATACCAGGAGTAGTCGCCCCTAGCGGAGGTGACGAAGCCCGGGGATTGTGTGGTGCGTGCACGGAGAATCTCCGCAACCACGTCGCTGCTTGTGCGAGGGTTCACAGCCACGTTGTCGTCGTAATACCCTCCAACTGCGAGTTGCACATGAAGTCGCTTGGTATCCGGCATTCGTGTCGCGGCGGCGGTCAGTGCTTCCTGGATGCGGACGGATGCACCGGTGATCGGGGAATTGGGCTGGACGCGTTGTGCGGAGATTAATTCCGCCTGTGCCTGGTCCGAAAGGCCGAGTATTCCCAGGGCCAGGCCTCGATAAAACATCACAAGTTGCTGAATGTCCGAATCGGATGATCGGTTGCTCGCCAGCGCAGCCACGGCACCGTCATAATCCTTCTTCCGATAACGAAGTACGCCCACAGCAAAGCCTAAGTCCTTCCGCCTCGGATCCCGTTGAAACACCTCCTCCAAGAGCGGCGCCGCCTTCTCGTCGGCCCGCAGCGCAAAATGTGCGATTCCCAATTGGTAGGTCGCGTCCAGATCGTTTGGCCGAAGCTGGTGAAGAGTCGCGAGGGGAGCAATGGCCAGGTCCGGCCTTCCTTGGGCCAGATGGCAGCGCGCGAGATAGTAAAAGGCTCGCCCATGGCCTGGATTCAGTGAAATGGCCCGTGCGAAGAACGCACGCGCTTCGTCAAACTGCTTGGCGTCAAAGGCCAGAACTCCCTCGGCGACGAGTACCTCCGCATCAGCCTGCTGCGCCAGGGAGCACACAGGAAACCATACCAGCATGACGACGACCATGAATGTTGCGGCGAGAAGCGGTCGTAGCTGAACGTGAGAGTGGCATGGGGGAATGGTCGGTAACCATTGCGAATGCATGTGTGATGAGTTCCTCCCTCCCTGCAGGTTCGCCCCTTGACGTGTCGCTGTGCGCCTCCCTACTATACGATACGGGGCTTGTATTTTCCGAGACCAAATCTCTGCAAAGTGGCTATGGTCAAGGCCTCGCGGAGATCGCATGATTGGTGCTGCGATTCAAGTCGGCAGTGTGTAGCGAGGGGTATCGATCTCATGGATGCGCGTAGTAGGTGGGTAAGGGTAGTTGGGTGGAGTGTGGCGGTTCTGTTGGGCGCGGCCATCCCGGTATTGGCCCAAGAGGCGCCACGCCCCCTCTCCAACCCTAAGCCTGCGTTTGGCCTCGTGACGGATCTTCTCGGGACGCCGATGAAGACGCGTGCATCTGATCCGTCAGGCATGGTTGCGCTGAAGCTCGGCGATCTCATATCTGCCGGCGATGAACTCCGGACAGGACAGGGCGGGAAATTGGAATTACTGTGGGATCATCGGACGATCGTGGCCCTACACCATGATGCACGAGCGACGATCGGGGAGGCGCAATATGGGCAAACAGACGTGCGACTGC
The DNA here is from genome assembly GCA_019638775.1 of Fimbriimonadaceae bacterium. Classification (NCBI taxonomy): domain Bacteria; kingdom Bacillati; phylum Armatimonadota; class Fimbriimonadia; order Fimbriimonadales; family Fimbriimonadaceae; species Fimbriimonadaceae bacterium. The sequence goes on from JAHBTD010000063.1 coordinate 3,929, forward strand.
ATCAAGGGACCGTGCGAATCGCCCTGTCTTACAATGCCGGGAGAGTGACTGATACCCTGACCCTTCGAACACCGCTTACAACGGTGAGAACACGGGGAGGAATCATAGAGTCGATGGTTCCCGGGGCAGAACGGCAATCATTTTTTCATGATCTACTGAACGGGATTCCTGGCGAAACAGTTCGAGTGCTCGAAGGAACCGCCCGCATTGAATCGTTGACGGAAGAGGGGAAGGTCCTGACTCTGAAGGCGGGGAGTGACGTAACGGTGAAAACGGGGAAATTCTTGGCCGTGTCCGAGCACGAGGTGAATCAGGCGCCGGCACAGCCGCTCGCCATCAGGGAGGAGCACCGCCAAATCCCGGGGACGGTCCTGCACCAAATCGTCAATGCGCAGGTGAGTGCCGCGCTTGAGACTGGGCAGGTTTTTGTGGCTTCTGCGGTGGGAACTGAGAAGGAACCGGTCGGCACAGCTCCGAAGGGTGTCATTCTGGCGACCACTGCCGGCGTGCCGCTGACAAGCCTGTTCCCACCTTCCGCAACCCCGGGGAGTGTCTCCCCAAGCTCCACTCCTCAGGCCGCGCCGCCTCCCTTACAAGGGATTAATGTGG
>JAHBTD010000064.1 GCA_019638775.1 Fimbriimonadaceae bacterium
TCATCGTCTTCCCCTTCCCAGTTATCCCAGTCGTCAGCCTTTAATACCAATTTCCCTTCCGCACGGCTAACATCCAAATCCGTCATCGGTACTTCTTCATGCACCAGATTCTGATGACAATCTATACACGTCGCTCCATGTGTCTCCATCCGCTTATGTGCCGCCTGCGCATCCTCTCCAGGCGGATCCGGATTCTTATGACAATCACGACACGTTACACTGTCCCATTTCTTCAAATTCATCCGTGCATCGTGCGCCATAATCAACCGACGTTCGTTGAATTTCTCCAGTGTCGAGTAATCATTCACCATCTCCAACCATAATTCCCGCGCACCATCCACTACATGGGTATATACCGCCAGATGGAAATTCCTGAAACCCTGCGGAATATGACAGTCCTTGCAGCCAGGATTCACTCCCAGTGCCCCATAATGTGTCGATTCCTTCAGTTCATCCTGTGGATAGGTCATCGAGTGACAGCTTGTGCAGAATTCATCGGTCGATAAGGCCGCTTCTCCTCCAAATACCACACCGATCAGTACGATCCCCAATAACGCTCCGGTCAATAACGTCCCGATCGCTCCTTTTTGTAATACGGTCATTCAGGTCTCCCTTTAATCGTCGTCACCATCATCATCGTCATCATCTCCGCCTTTTTCGCCTTCCTGCGCGTTGGACTGGAATTCATCATGATATTTGAATTTCGGTTCGCCTACAAAGGCTCCGTCCAGTTTGTAATGCGCGTGCATCGCTTTGTCGTTTTTCACCATTTTGTCAAAGTCAAACCGGTATTTCTCGTCTACTTCCGGGGTGAATGGTGTGTACGGCGCTTTTGCACCTTTCCAGCTTGATCCTTCATAGTTTAAGTGACAGGCTGCACACGCTTCTTCAAAGTGAAAGTTTTGCCCTTTTCTCGCCAGTACCGAGCGTTCCATCGTTCTGCCGTTGCGTTCAAATGCTTGTCCGCCTTTACGGTGGTCACCCCGATATTTCTTGCCTGGTCCATGACATGATTCGCAACCTACTGCTGCTAGCATTCTTTTCGGCTTTTCTACTGTATAACCGCCTTTTTGCCCCCATCCATCGACGTGACAGCCTACGCAGTCTTTGTCTTGGGTGTAATCTTTGTCCGGATCCAGTCCTGCTTTGATTTTCGCTTCTTTGCGCTCTCCTGCTTTGAGTGATTCCATCGCATTGCCATGCGCAGTTTCGCTCCACGATTTGGCTTGTGATTTGTGGCAGGAGCTGCATTTCTTACGTCCTTCAAAGTCCGCTACGGCTGTGCCTGTGAAAAACGCAAATAGTGCTATGAACGCCAGTATATAGGTTATTGGGTGTTTCATCCTTCCTCCTTTATGCTTTTTTATTTCATGTTTGTGTGCCGCGTATTCTACGCTATCACTCTCTGCTGTAAAGATACCGGCATGATTCGTACGGTTTATTTTTTAGTATCGTTGCCGCCGAGGTTTTATTTTATATGACCATGATACTTTTCTCTATCCCTGCTTTGCGGGTATTTTGTATAACCAATACCCTCCTTTCTGATAGAGCAGTTGTAACGCTTCCAGTTCCATGGGGGTCGGTTTGTCTGTAAATGGCAACATTTGCGCCAACATGGCTTGACTGCTTTCTGTGTCTGTCAGGAAATATACTCTGATTTCTGTGTCTGTGATCGATTGCAGGGTGTAGGTTTCAAAGTCGTTTTCTTTGAGCTGCACTTTCATGTGGTTGATCATGCCGTGTATGTTGCCGCTCAATGGGAAGTTCTGATACGCTACACCTATTCTTTCCGGATGTAGAAGTCCTAGTTTGTACAGGTCTGTAACATGGATGATCAGATAGGCTTCCCGGTCGGAACCGATTAGTTTGCGTAGTATCGGTACGCCGTCTTCCGGTTTTGATGCCAGTGCCAGACTGAATTGTTCGAATTGTTCGATTTCCTGCCGCTCTGCTTTGTTTTGCCAGAATTCATTTTCATAGGCGTCTATCGCCTGGCTGTATGCCTGCCAGTGCTGCGGTATGATTAGCGGTTCTTTCAGGTGGTTGGTGAATAGGGTTTCGTAGCCGGTCAGTAGGTTGAGTTGCTGTGAGAGGTCCCACCATGCGATCAGTAATGCATCTTTGGGGGCATGTTGTTGGATCGCTTTGGACAGCGCACTGAGTTCACTTGATTTCCAGTCCAGGGTGTGCAGTATTTCTTTGCTGTTGTTTTGCCATTTGACCAGTACCGGCGCGCTGTTTCCACGTTGCGCTACGGTGGCTTGCGCTATGGGTTTGGTGATGTCCGGAACGACTATGTCATAGCGGCTGATGGTGAGGTCTGGCCAGTCACCTAATTCGAGTTCGGGGTAGCTCTGCGGGTTTCCTGTGGATATTTGCTGGTAATGATAGGGAGCATCTATCGGTTTTAACCATGTGGTATACGCTACCCATCCCAGTAAAACTAAACCTCCCGCCACCAGGAGTATGCCTAGTGACGGGAGTAGTTTGTCTCCCGACCGTTTCGCTGGTACGTCCCGGTCGGTTGTCTCTGCGGGTATCAAGCTTCGCTTTGCTTACGTTTGCGCCAGCCTGCCAGTGCTAGTGTGCCGGCTAATAGCATGCCTCCACCTAAACCACCCAGTGAGATTTTCTCTGCTGTGCTGTCTAAGTCGAGTAAGCTGGTGCGTTTGGTCTCCAGTTTGGCTACGCGTTCTTTCAGTGCAATCATTTCACGTATCCGTGTGTTTTCGTCTTGCACTTCAACGTAGGCGCGGTTCATCGGTCCCCAACCTTCGGTGTATGTCCATCCGCCCGGGTTGACGTGCGCAAAACCTACGTGCATTTTGGCCAGGTCGTTTTCACCCATCTCGAGTACTTTGAGTTCCATGGATGCAGGGTTGTTGTCCTGTGACCAGAATAATTGGGTGAAGATCATGAAGCCTGGTTTTTCGGGTGCCGGTGGGTTCGGACGGTTGGTTTTCTGTCCTGCCAGCAATCCTTCTTCATATAGCTTCGATACTATTGCGTGTGCATCTTGGTATTTGGCTAATCCTTGCAGGGTCCCTTTGTCCATCAGATCAAGATAGGAGCGCGCAAAACGTTCTGAGTGACATTGGGTACAGGTTATTACCCATGCATCCAGTCTTTCTTCCGCCCATTCGCTGTTGATGTTCTCGGCTATGCCTGGTACGAATGGGTAGTTTGCCCAGCGTACTTTTCTTACCATGTTGTGCGCATATTCGCCTTCAAATTCCATGTGGCAGCCTGCACAGGTCGGCGCTGTTTGGCCGCCTTTGCTGTAGGCGTCTTTGAGCTCAACTTCCCAGTTCCATTTGTTCCCCAGCATCGAGACTATCTTGCCGTGCTTGGACATGGAGTACGCTTCCCAGTTGTTGTGGTCTACGCCGCTGTGACAGGTTGCGCACGCTTCCGGCTTGCGGGATTCCGCTGCTGAAAATTCGTGACGGGTATGGCAGCCGTCGCATTTGTTCTGATTGTAGTGACACATCGTACAACCTTCGGCTACTTCACGTTGCGGCATCGCTGCCCATACTGTGGTCTCTACGTTGGCGCTGTAGTCCAGCGAATGGGACGGTCGTCCATCCGGCCATTGACCGTTCGGCCATATCATGGTGTCACGTTCGGATTCCCGTTCGGCAAACTCCTGTAGGTGACATTTGCCGCAAACATCTGCCGTTGGCATGATCAGGTCTTTGCTGTGGTCTATCTTGCCTTGCTGGTTGATCCCCGCATGGCAATCTATACATCCAACTTCTTTCAGTGGTTCGCCATCTTTCAAATAGCCCAGCGAACGCAGGTTTTTCTCTACGTCTTCAAGTTTCGCTTTTTTGTAGTATGTCGGATCTTCCGGTTTTAATGCCCTTACTTTGTCCAGGTTCGCATGTGTGCTCTTTTTCCAAGCTTGTACCCATACCGGTGATTCGTCTGAGTGACATTCCACGCATTCCTTACGCTCCGCTTTGTCTCTCATTGAGACCGGCGGTTCGTAAAATGTCGCAGGATCCATGTAGGTGCTCAGTGGTATCGGCTCCCAGTAATCTCCCATCGTCCCTTTCCCAGCTCCTTGCTCCGGATCTTTGTAACGCTTCACTAACGCTTCGTGCAGTTGCTTCGGCGTCGCACTTCGATCCAAACCCAGTGCTTCATACGTCACATCCGGGACGCTCGGTATGTTTGCATGCACAGCTCCCGCCAGCGTCACCGCACTCGCAAACATGGCCAACTTTAGCCATAGCTTGGAAATCATCTCTCTCTCCTTTGTCTTTTCCTGTTAATTCCCTATTAATCTTTCTTCTCTTACTTCTTCTCGATGCTTTGTAACAGCGCCGTCCCTACATAACCACATATATCCACTCCCTCAGCTAAATAGCAGGTTATCATCCCTCTCAACAGCACTTCATCACACCATTTCGAACAACCTAGACTACTAACTCATACATCCACTGTCAAGTCGTTT
>JAHBTD010000065.1 GCA_019638775.1 Fimbriimonadaceae bacterium
TGCGTCCCGCAGCTTCGAACAGCAGACGCCACCTGGGAGCAGGACGGTGCGCCTCTGGCAGAGCCATATACTTGCCGGTGTTGTGAGCGCGCTCAGATCCTGCCTCATTCCCTCGCCGGTCATACTTCCACAGAAAATGGGCCAAAATAAATGGATGAGCTACAGATTGGGCAGATCTTTCCGTGCCAGGGCCCAGAGCTTCGGCAGCGACGAGTGCTGAGTGGGGCTTGGTACCTCTACTTGCTCTGTTCCACACCACGAACGTCAGCAACTGCAGCTTCCATTCGGTGATCTGCGTGGGATGGACGCAAAACTGTTCCGCTAATTCGGCGAGCGTCTTGTCACCTTCGACCGCAGCCAAGCCCACTCTCTCCTTAAAATTCGCCTCGTGATTCCGTCTCGTTCGTTTGACTGCCTCGCTCCTCCCGTCGAGCACCTTTCTGTGGCTTGGGTGAAGCCAGGCTACCACTTAACACACTGTCCGAATTTCCGACATCCCCTCTTGTTGACAGGTTTTTCCGGAACAAGTAGTCTTCTGCCGCTATAGAAGCTGTAGCCGTGTAATTTTCGCAAGCAAGGCGACGTCCTTGAGATACTCTTTGGCAATTCAAACGGTAATTAGTCGTAACATCTGGGTCTTCACATAGCTCTGCAGCGGAAAGGAGATTTTTGAGATGGTTAATAATAGAAACGACCAAAACGCCAATTCGAAAATCAGGTTGCAAGATGTGTTGGATGCCCTAACCAAAGTTAAGAAGGGAAACAACAAGAAAACCACTTTGAAGGAAATGGCCAAAGCATTAAGAACCAAGCTAGAGTATGCACTGAAGCTGACTGGCGACAAAACAACTGTCTATCTCGAAGACTGGCTACCCAAAGTAACAAATGGGCGTGACCGTATATTAAAGGCCGCCAAGTCTCTGTGGCGTGCAATAAGGCATTTTTTGCCGGAAAGTTGCATGGACGGTTACGAGCGCTGCTCTAATGATCCTCAAGCAAAAAATGAGTTATGCATACTCTTGGCTCTAACCTGCGCTATGAGCTTCTTGGCACTGGATCCACGCATGCTAGCTCTTATCTCAGGACTTTTGAACTAACTATGGACTTACAAAATTCAGGGTCAGACCTTACGATCCCACTGAAAGGGGGTAGAACCCCTATCACAGGCTGATGGTTACGCTCCCGACTCGGAGTGTGGTTACTGAGGAAGACGCCGCTCGGATGGGACCTTCGCGGCCTACACGATCTGTTTTTCGCAGAATTTCGACCGTTCATCAATCCACCCCCTTTCGCAAGGGACTGCCGAAGCCGCCAGTCTACTGTCGTTTTGAATTGCCGTCGTTTTCGGCCTAGACGTCAAGAGCAAAATAAGAATAACGGAGGATAGCAGGCGGCATCAGCAACTAATGAGAGGCATGGGATTTAAGAAAGTCCGTACTGGCAAGAATGAGCAGAGCAGAGCAGCGCATCTCAGCACAGGGAGAACTTCACGGGAGGGGTGTCTTCTCTCACCAATTCACCTGGTTCAAGGTAGTTCGGGCCTCACGTTAATTTTGGATAAGCCTCAAGGTAGAACGACCAATACGTGTCTGTCTTAGCGCTCTCTATACATGCCAACTTAAGATCTCACAAAGATCCTCCTTGCCTTGTCTAGACGGAACTGCGATTTTATCAAATTGATTCAACTGGAGCTTGGGAACCATGATTACCGAAGTTGAGATAGAAGGGTTTAAGAGTTTCGGCACACCCGCCGAAAAGATTCCCCTTCGGAACCTCAATTTCCTAGTTGGAGCTAACGCCTCTGGAAAAACCAACTTTCTATCTGCCCTAAAATTTCTTCAGAACGCCGTACGCCAAGATATTGAATATGCCGCCAATGAAGTCGGAGGAAGCTTGGAGGTTCGCAACAAGCTCCTTCGTCAGCGGAATGAGCCTAAGCCCGTTAGAATTCGCATCAAGCTGGATACTGCGGTCGAATTTCCGCTTTCCAAAAAGAGCACTTGGAAGATTAACTCTTTTGAATATGAGGTCATTCTAGATCTTCGTGGGCAAATGAATGTACCGACTATCAAAAGCGAAACTATTTTCGCAAAGTTGGAGCACCAAGGTGAGAAGTCGACTTTTAGCTTAACGAGAGATGCCCTAAAAGTTTCAATCACGGACCCGATGAGCCCAAGAGATGGAAAAATAAACATCCCTGTGCCTGATCAAGAAAGGGGTCGCCTTGCGTTGGGAGTTGGGTTTTTTGCGCCTGCATGTGTAATCTTGAAGGAAGAAATCAGCCGATGGCGTTTCTACAATATTACGCCAGACATTGCTCGACAGCCTTATCGTGAAACACCCGATTGCGACCTAGGCTCTTCGGGCGAGAATCTCGCCGTCATCCTGCATAAGATCGAGGCGGCGAAAGACAAGGGTGCGAGTCATCTAGAAACCCTTGTTAATGGTCTGCGCGGAGTAGTGCCTGGGTTCAAGGGTATAAAGACCACTCGATCCCCCATAGAAGGGAAGTGGGCTTTTCAGCTCTCCGAGGAAAAAATCAAAGGATCGATCAATCCATTCTCCGCGTCCGACGGAACTATTAGATTACTGACCCTGTTGGTAATAACAACATGGATGTCTAGAAATGCTTCGCTCGTCGCCGTCGAGGAGCCCGAAAACGGAATTCATCCTCACCTATCAGAGCATATTGTAAAAATACTAAAAACTGCTTCAAAAACGACCCAACTACTCGTTACCACACACAACCCCGCTTTCCTTGATCACCTTGAACCTGATCAAGTGATTTTGTGCGACAAAATTCAAGGTTTTACAAAACTTCGCCGAGCATCCGACGTAGCAGAGGTTGAGAGCTTTCGTAAACACTTTGATCTTGGAGAACTATGGGTACAAGGCACCCTTGGAGGAATTCCTTGAAGATCGGTATTGCCGTCCAAGGACCGTCCGATCGAGAGTTTCTCGACAAAGTCCTCCACAAACACTTTCACGGGATAACATTCGACGTAAGAAACCTAAAATCCCAACACAAGTTAATTCGACAAGCTCCAGCACTTCTTGAGACCTTCCGCGGCGCAGGCTACTGCGCAGGGTTCATCCTCGTAGACCGCGATGACAGCACTTGTATCTCGGCGGTCTTTAAGCTTTTTGATAAGACTATCCAGGAAACCGCTCGTCAACCAAGAGATTCTCGTTACCTCCACATCTGTGTCGCTATTCGAGAACTGGAGGCGTGGTACCTCGCGGATTCTCAGGCTATAGCCGCAATTTTCCCAAAGGCAAGTTATTCATCCGCTGAAGAGACCGGCAGTTTGAACGCCGAAGCTAAAATACGAGATATCTGGCAACAGCAATATGGATCTTGCTCAGCAGTGAATAAAATTGATCTTGCTAAGACGATTTCAACAAAATTCCATCCCGCCAAAGCACAAACCAGATCGAAATCGTTTGCTTACTTTTGGAACATGCTCGGAAAAAAAATTGCGTCAGTCAAAATGCAGAGTTAGAGATATGCCGCCATTTATTCATGGGCTGGCAATCCCAATTAAATGATACGTGACAGCGAAATTGGAATATGCATGAACTACTGAGGTAGCTTATAGGGAGAAGAATGGCATGTTTAACATTTTGGCATACCATCATTTCCTATAAGACTTCGCGTATATAGGCACTAAGAACACAGGCCGAACTCGTCAAATCGACGGAGGGCGATTACGGCAGCTTTCCACAGCGCTCGAAATCGCCAGAGTTGCCTGTTGGACGAGCGTCCGGTAATCGAGCCGTTCAGACTTTCCGTCAACCCGCCTTCCGGTATTCCTGTTGCTGGTCGTAGGTCAGCGTCTCCCAATCCTGGTCCAGGGTGGAGTCCACTGACGATTCTTCGACTTCTTCGACGACCGTCGCATATACGGCAATCACGAGAATGAGAACGGTTAAGCCGAGAAGAAAGTAGACAGGCATGGTGACCTCCTATGTTGCTGGTGGTCCTACTGTCATGCTAGTCCCGCCGGCGGCCGGTGGCCACGAGGGAAATACCTGGTTTTCCGTGGCAACATCCCTAGCCCGGATTATTCATGACGGTTCGTCGCGAAATCGCCAAGCCGCGTCGTGAGCCCGGCGTGCGGAGCCGGGAGGACCCGACGCGTACTCGCGCAGTACGGTGAGGGGCGCACGGCGCGATGAGGAACGAGCGCCACGTCTGTGCGCGCCGCCGAGTCGGTGAGGCGGCCGGACCGGAGTGGCGAGCCCGCCGGCCGCAGGCTTGTCGACACAGCGGATCGGCGAGTGCAGCAGCAGCGTTTATGAGTAGAATAA
>JAHBTD010000066.1 GCA_019638775.1 Fimbriimonadaceae bacterium
CCTCGCTCACCTGCTTTCGCAAGTCCGATCTCAGTCGCGGCCCGCCGCTCGTCTGACAGTCGTCCCTGTTCATCAGCATGTCGGGCTTCAACCAGGCAGCGTGCACGTGCTGCGAAGGTTCGGCCTGTTTCAATCATTCCACAGACAGGAGTCTGGAGGACTGGTAGAGGTGACTTTCGGCGAAGGAGCTCAGTATCAGCGGCGATCGACCGAATCGGCAGTATGCTCCCCGCTTACCCAGCCGCCGTTTGCCAACAGTTGCTATGTTGCTGGGCGAGGAACCTCCGGCACGATCGGGTATTCGGTGACCTATTAACCGGCGAGAGGAATGCGGTCGGGCGTTGCGATCCCGTCTCGATCAGTCAGGATGAAGGAGAGAACGATGTCTGAGCACGAGTTTCGTTGGTGTGGGAAGAATGAACGGAAGTTTGTGGAACGGTTGTTCATGCAGGAGCGGCGACGCGCACAAGACCGGTACGTCGTGCGGCCAGATGGTGAAGGGTTGAATCCAAGACCGTCGCTGCAGGTCACCGTGCGCCAACGCTGCCGGGCCGTCCGGCAAGCCATGCGAACGAGACTGGTCCACCAATTGTTACGGCGTCTGGGGTTGCCTGTCGGTCTGATTTCGGAAATGTTCAGCTGATGTTCATTCCGATCCTCATGATCCGTTTGTGCTGCGTGCTTGCCTATCTGGCGCTGGCGGTACCTCTGCCTTTCGTTCTGCTCGACCACGAGCTGGGGTTGTTGACGGGGGGCCCAGCGCATACGGCCTTGGACGATCACGCCTGGCTCGACCATGTGGCCGGGGCGGGGGAGGTGTCGGAGGAAAGTGCCTCTTGTCCCGCGAATGTGCACGCGTCTAATGTTGGCCCGATTCAACTCCTCAGCGATTCTTTTGCCGTCTCGCTTCCTTCCGGTCGTGCTCCTCCTTCCCCCTGCAGGTAACGCCCAGAGTACCCACGTCGGGACGGCCCGGTGTGAGGTGGAGCCGCCCGGTGTGTGCCGGTGCGGGAACAATTGTCATCATCGTTTCGAGCCGTGGAGGGGGCGAACTGCCTCTCGGGGGAGGACTGTCGTGATTGAGTTTCGTCAAATTATGGTGGGTGTTGTCATATGGTTAGCGGGGAGTATCGCCGTCGGGTCGGATCCGATCTTGGCGGAATCCGGGGGCATGGAAGGTTCAGGTGCGCTGGAGTTACCGGTGGTGGAGGTGCGGGACCAGCCGATTCAGACCGGCGGAACGGGATCGTTGCATCTGGAAGAGGTCAGCCAGTCGGCGAGCCGGTTGGGCGTCTCGATTCGGGAGATCCCGGCAAGTGTGGAAGTAATCGATCAGACTCTGATGCAGGAGCGTGGACTTCGGACAATCTCAGAAGCCGTGCAGGGGGCCACCGGGCTGTCGGTGGGCGACTCGCCGGGTAACCCGGTCAATTTCTCCATGCGCGGTTTTACGAACAATCAACTGCGGCTGCTGTATGACGGTCTCCTCCTGGGGCCGGCGCAAATGACATCACGTCCGCGGGATACGTGGAATCTCGACCGAATCGAAGTGCTCAAGGGGCCGGCATCCGTCCTCTATGGCGAGGGAGCGTTGGGCGGGGCGATCAATTTTGTGACGAAACGCCCGTTCCGGGAGGATCATGTGGTCACCGATGCGCTATTGTCCATCGGCTCCTTCAATACGCTTCGAACGGCATTGGGCAGCGGCGGGCCGCTGGGATCGGACAAGCTGCACTATCGTGTCGATCTCAGTTATCAGCGCGCGGATCACTACGCCGGTGTGCAGCGGTCGCCCTATACGTATTGGAACCTGACGAGCGCCTTGTTGTACGACGCCGCCCCCACCCTCGCCTTCGAGCTCTCCTTCGACGTCACGCACGACCGGAGCGTGCCCTACTGGGGGACTCCGTTGATGCCGGGAGGGTTTTCCGGTTCGTCGGCGATCAACGGAGTCGTCACGACCAACGACGGCCGGACGATCGATGGCCGGATTCTCCGACAGAACTTCAATGTTGTTGATGCCGACATGAGTGCGACGACCTACTGGACCAAGTTCAAGACGAACTGGCAGCCGGCACACACCATCGAACTCCGCAATCAGGCCTATTACTACTGGGCCGAACGCAACTGGCAAAACGCCGAGACCTACCAGTTCAATCCGGGTACGCAATTGATCGATCGGGACCGGTTCTTTGTCCAGCACGATCAGTACATTGTCGGCGATCGGATGGAGGCTCAGATCAAGGAGCGGCTTTTTGAGCACGGAAACCGGTTTGTGATCGGCGTGGAATTCAGCCATCTGCATCTGAACCGCCCCAGCTTCTTCGGCGGGGGAGACAGCATCGATCCGCTGGCGATCCCGAGCGGGTCCTTCGGGTCGATCACCTCGGCTGAGCAGCGGACGACGATTACGACTGCCGCGCTCTTCGTCGAAGAGCAATTCAACATTACGGAGGCGCTCAAGCTAGTCGGTGGCATGCGGCATGATCGTATCGATCTGGACCGGCAACTCTTCAATGCCGCCGGGGTCTTCAATACGACCGCCAGCTTTGAACGGAGCTTCAATCCGACGACCTGGCGAGCGGGATTGGTCTATGACCTGCTGCCGACCTTGACCCTCTACGGTCAGTATGCCACGGCGGCGGATCCGGTCGGGACCAATGTGTTCATCGTGCGGGCGGCGGAGAATTTCGATCTGGCGACTGGTGCGCAGTGGGAAGTCGGCGCGAAGGGACAGCTGTGGCACAACCGGGCCGAGTGGACCGTGGCCTATTTCGACATCTATCGAAAGAACATCCTGACCCAGACGTCGCTGACGGCGGCACAGAACGTGGGTCGACAGACGTCGAAGGGCATCGAGCTGAGCGGCGCCATCCGGCCGACCGATGCCTGGCGATTGCAGGGAAACGTTACGGTCCTATCAGCTCGGTTTGCTGATTTCTCCGAGTCGGCGGGCAGCAGCGTCGCGAGTCGTGGCGGTAACCGGCCGCCGAACGTGCCGGAAGTGATGGCGAATCTATGGAGCGTGTACCGGGTGCCGTTTGTCGTGCCGTTCGATTTGGGCGCCGCATTCCGGTATGTCGGCCACCGCTACGCGGATAACGCGAACGCCGTCCGGCTCAATGCCTACATGACCACGGACGCCTGGGTCTCGGTTCCGTACAAGAACATGACCTTCATGCTACGTGGCCGCAATTTGCTCGATAAGACCTATGCCATCTGGGCGGACCCGTTCTACCCCAGTCAGGTGTTGATCGGGGCCCCGAGGACGGTGGAGCTTATGATGACGGCGCGGTTCTGAGATGAGGTTATGCGCGAGGGGCGTCGAGGTGTCGATGGTTCATCGGGCCATGAAGGGTCGGCTTGTCGGGAGGCGACTGATGTGGGCGACGGAGCAGGGCGACAGCTCGAAGACCGGGCCTCAACCTCTGCGAGTGTGGCCGGTGGAAGACCCCGGAAGGAGGTCCCCCTCTCAGATCACAGGCAGCCGTCCGAGTATTGGGGGAGAGACCACGTTGTGGTCCACTACACCGCTTTGGCGGCGAGCGACTCCGCCATGCCGTACAGCAACGCTTCGGTGTCGCTCCAGCCCAGGCAGGAATCGGTGATGGACATGCCGTAGGTCAGGGCCTTGTTGGGATCCCAGCTCTGCCGGCCGCCTTGCAGGTGGCTCTCCAACATCAGGCCCATGATCGAACGGCGGCCTTGCTGGAATTGCTTGAGGACTTCACCGGCGACTTCCACCTGGCGTTGGTGATTCTTGCCGGAATTGTCGTGCGAACAGTCCACCATCACGCCACGGGCGAGTCCTTCGCTGGCGACGGCCGCTTCCGCGCGGGCGATATCTTCGACACTGTAGTTGGTGCGTCCGCCGCCGCCGCGCAGCACGATGTGATGGTCGGGGTTCCCGGTGGTCTTGATAATCGAGGTGATGCCGTCGGCGTTGACGCCGACAAAATGGTGCGGGCTGCGGCTGGTGATCATCGCATTGATGGCCACCTGCAAGCTGCCTTCCGTGCCGTTCTTAAACCCGACCGGCATGGAGAGGCCGCTGGCCATTTCTCGGTGAATCTGGCTTTCGGTTGTCCGCGCGCCGATGGCGGTCCAGCTCAACAGGTCGGCAATGTATTGTGGGGTCACGGGATCGAGCAGTTCCGTGGCGCAGGGCAGACCC
>JAHBTD010000067.1 GCA_019638775.1 Fimbriimonadaceae bacterium
TCTCGCTCACCTTCTTCCGCAAGTCCGGTCTCAGTCGCGGCCCGCCGCTCGTCTGACAGTTGTCCCCGTTCACCAGCACGTCGGATGTCATGCAAGCCGTACCAAGCGTTTGCGAAGGCTCGTCGTGTCTCAATTCATTCGAAGAGACCGCACGCGCCTTAAAGACCATGGCGTGCCGGATGCGTCGGGGGATGGCGGGACCGGATGAACGACGGATCTCAGTTGTGCCCGTCGTCGTGTGCCGAAAATCGTTCGTTGCAGATTGAGATGTCAGGGCCACGATCGGCTATTCCGTGACTATTCACAGGCGAGACGGTTGTCAACCGATGTTGATAGGTCGTCTCGCTGAGTCGGCAGGAAGGGGTGACCATGCCTGATTATGAATTCCGCTGCTGCGGAAACCCTGGACGGAGTCTGGTGGCACGGTTGTTCATGGAGGAACGGCGGCGCACGCAAGAGCGCTACGTTGTGAAACCCGATGGGGTGACTACCCCGGCGGGACCGGCGCCACGAATCACCGCGCGCCATCGCTGCCGAGCCGTCCGGCAAGCCATGCGGACGAGACTGGTGAAACGATTGTTGCAACGTCTGGGATTCCCGCTCGGTCTGATTCTGGGAACGTGCTACTGATGACCATTCAGGCATTTACGATCCGTCTCTGCTTCGTGCTCGCGTATCTGGTGCTGGCACTGCCGCTTCCGGCGGCTCTGCTCGACCATGAGCTAGGGCTTCTGAGCGGTGATCCGGCTCACACGGTGCTCGACGACCATGCCTGGCTGGATCATGCGGCGGGGGCGGGCGGGGTGTCAGAAGAAAGCGCCTTCTGTGCTCCGGAGGTGAACGCGTCGGCGGTCGTCCCGACCGACGTCATCAGCGAATTCTTTGAGGTGTTGCGTCCTTCCGTTCGTGGTCCTCCTCCCCCAATCCGGTCACGCGCAGAGTAGGTGCGTCGGGACGCCTCGGCGTGAGCTGGACCCGCCCGGTGTGTGCCGGTGTGGGAAGCGCTTTCCATCATCTTCGCAAGCAGTGGAGGGGGCGAGTTGCCTCTTGGGGGAGGAGTGTCGTGACTCAGTATCGTCAAATTATGGTGGGTGTTGTCATATGGTTAGCGGGGAGTATCGCCGTCGGGTCGGATCCGATCTTGGCGGAATCCGGGGGCATGGAAGGTTCAGGTGCGCTGGAGTTACCGGTGGTGGAGGTGCGGGACCAGCCGATTCAGACCGGCGGAACGGGATCGTTGCATCTGGAAGAGGTCAGCCAGTCGGCGAGCCGGTTGGGCGTCTCGATTCGGGAGATCCCGGCAAGTGTGGAAGTAATCGATCAGACTCTGATGCAGGAGCGTGGACTTCGGACAATCTCAGAAGCCGTGCAGGGGGCCACCGGGCTGTCGGTGGGCGACTCGCCGGGTAACCCGGTCAATTTCTCCATGCGCGGTTTTACGAACAATCAACTGCGGCTGCTGTATGACGGTCTCCTCCTGGGGCCGGCGCAAATGACATCACGTCCGCGGGATACGTGGAATCTCGACCGAATCGAAGTGCTCAAGGGGCCGGCATCCGTCCTCTATGGCGAGGGAGCGTTGGGCGGGGCGATCAATTTTGTGACGAAACGCCCGTTCCGGGAGGATCATGTGGTCACCGATGCGCTATTGTCCATCGGCTCCTTCAATACGCTTCGAACGGCATTGGGCAGCGGCGGGCCGCTGGGATCGGACAAGCTGCACTATCGTGTCGATCTCAGTTATCAGCGCGCGGATCACTACGCCGGTGTGCAGCGGTCGCCCTATACGTATTGGAACCTGACGAGCGCCTTGTTGTACGACGCCGCCCCCACCCTCGCCTTCGAGCTCTCCTTCGACGTCACGCACGACCGGAGCGTGCCCTACTGGGGGACTCCGTTGATGCCGGGAGGGTTTTCCGGTTCGTCGGCGATCAACGGAGTCGTCACGACCAACGACGGCCGGACGATCGATGGCCGGATTCTCCGACAGAACTTCAATGTTGTTGATGCCGACATGAGTGCGACGACCTACTGGACCAAGTTCAAGACGAACTGGCAGCCGGCACACACCATCGAACTCCGCAATCAGGCCTATTACTACTGGGCCGAACGCAACTGGCAAAACGCCGAGACCTACCAGTTCAATCCGGGTACGCAATTGATCGATCGGGACCGGTTCTTTGTCCAGCACGATCAGTACATTGTCGGCGATCGGATGGAGGCTCAGATCAAGGAGCGGCTTTTTGAGCACGGAAACCGGTTTGTGATCGGCGTGGAATTCAGCCATCTGCATCTGAACCGCCCCAGCTTCTTCGGCGGGGGAGACAGCATCGATCCGCTGGCGATCCCGAGCGGGTCCTTCGGGTCGATCACCTCGGCTGAGCAGCGGACGACGATTACGACTGCCGCGCTCTTCGTCGAAGAGCAATTCAACATTACGGAGGCGCTCAAGCTAGTCGGTGGCATGCGGCATGATCGTATCGATCTGGACCGGCAACTCTTCAATGCCGCCGGGGTCTTCAATACGACCGCCAGCTTTGAACGGAGCTTCAATCCGACGACCTGGCGAGCGGGATTGGTCTATGACCTGCTGCCGACCTTGACCCTCTACGGTCAGTATGCCACGGCGGCGGATCCGGTCGGGACCAATGTGTTCATCGTGCGGGCGGCGGAGAATTTCGATCTGGCGACTGGTGCGCAGTGGGAAGTCGGCGCGAAGGGACAGCTGTGGCACAACCGGGCCGAGTGGACCGTGGCCTATTTCGACATCTATCGAAAGAACATCCTGACCCAGACGTCGCTGACGGCGGCACAGAACGTGGGTCGACAGACGTCGAAGGGCATCGAGCTGAGCGGCGCCATCCGGCCGACCGATGCCTGGCGATTGCAGGGAAACGTTACGGTCCTATCAGCTCGGTTTGCTGATTTCTCCGAGTCGGCGGGCAGCAGCGTCGCGAGTCGTGGCGGTAACCGGCCGCCGAACGTGCCGGAAGTGATGGCGAATCTATGGAGCGTGTACCGGGTGCCGTTTGTCGTGCCGTTCGATCTAGGTGCCGCGTTCCGGTATGTCGGCCATCGGTATGCCGAGAATGCCAATGCCGTGCGATTGAACGCCTACATCACTGCCGATGCATGGATTACCGTGCCATACAAGAATGTGACGGTCACGCTGCGTGGTCGCAATCTTCTGGATAAGACCTATGCGATCTGGGCGGACCCGTTCTACCCGAGTCAGGTTCTGATCGGGGCCCCGAGGACGGTGGAACTCATGATGACGGCGCGGTTCTGAGATGACGTTATGCGCGAGGGGCGTCGAGGTGTCGATGGTTCATCGGGCCATGAAGGGTCGGCTTGTCGGGAGGCGACTGATGTGGGCGACGGACCAGGCCGACAGCTCGAAGACCGGGCTCAACCTCTGAGAGTGCGGGCGGTGGAAGACCCGAGAAGATGGACCCCCTCTCAGATCACAGGCAGCCGTCCGAGTATTGGGGGGAGAGGCCACGTTGTGGTCCACTACACCGCTTTGGCGGCGAGCGACTCCGCCATGCCGTACAGCAACGCTTCGGTGTCGCTCCAGCCCAGGCAGGAATCGGTGATGGACATGCCGTAGGTCAACGCCTTGTTCGGGTCCCAGCTTTGCCGGCCGCCTTGCAGGTGGCTCTCCAACATGAGGCCCATGATCGAACGGCGGCCTTGCTGGAATTGTTTGAGCACCTCGCCGGCGACTTCCACCTGGCGTTGGTGATTCTTGCCGGAATTGTCGTGCGAACAGTCCACCATCACGCCACGGGCCAGTCCTTCGCTGGCGACGGCTGCTTCTGCGCGGGCGATATCTTCGACACTATAGTTCGTGCGTCCGCCGCCGCCGCGCAGGACGATGTGATGGTCGGGGTTGCCGGTGGTCTTGATAATGGAGGTGATGCCGTCGGCGTTGACGCCGACAAAATGGTGCGGGCTGCGGCTGGTGATCATCGCATTGATGGCCACCTGCAGGCTGCCTTCCGTGCCGTTCTTAAACCCGACCGGCATGGAGAGGCCGCTGGCCATTTCTCGGTGAATCTGGCTTTCGGTTGTCCGCGCGCCGATGGCGGTCCAGCTCAACAGGTCGGCAATGTATTGCGGGGTCACGGGATCGAGCAGTTCCGTGGCGCAGGGCAGACCT
>JAHBTD010000068.1 GCA_019638775.1 Fimbriimonadaceae bacterium
TGACAGTATAGCTGGTCGCGTCTGATCGCTAAATAGATCTTGGCGCATTCCGGACAGCGTCGAATGTAGTCTCCCGACTGGGCCAGGAGGTGTACAAAGCGGTACTCAAACTCCTTGGCCTTGCGTTTCGCGCTCACGAAGATTGTTCCGGCCTCGTCAGAGCCCTCGCCTGGCGATACCACGACCAGTGTCATCTGCGGAAAGTTGAAGGCGGTGTATCCTTCATGCCAGTAGAGTTCTAATTGTTCCAGGACTGTGGCCTGAATGTCCTGGGCTTCTTTGCGACTGGGAATCGTCTGATAGTTCTTCGCGTTGGGTACCCCTTCCACGCTCCAGCCGCTTTCGGGGGCCACCATGCCACCGTATCGGTCCCCCGTCTCGTCGACAAAGGCCGCCACTTCAAACGCCACCAACGTCCATTCGGTTGGTGTCAGGGCCTCTAGTTCCATCTGCAGGAACTTAAGCACCCATCCGACGGCGCCATCCGGCATCGAGCGGATACGTTCAATCGCTTTCTGGTACTCCTGTTGGAAGTCCTGCTCGGCTTTCCCCTGTGCGCTCATGCCTTCCGCTCCTTTTTCATGCCGAACCCTCTCAATTTTCCTGATCCCAACACCACTGAAAAAAGTGTCGTCCTGAAGAGCCGTCTCCACCTGAATTTGTTTGGCAAGTGTACCTCCTCACTGCTAATGGCTGTCAAGAGTCGTCACGCTTAAAAATAAATAAGCGTGACTCTTCACAGCCATTCTTTCAAGGAAGTGTCCGATGGTCAGTACAAAATTGATCACTATTCGAGAAGCGGCCAATCGCTTAGGGCTGAAGGAAAGCACGATCAGGAAATACATCCTGAAGCGGCAGATTGCCTATGTGAAGCCGTCGGTGCGCGCCGTACGGATTCCCATTGAAGAACTGGAACGGATTCTGGCTGCCGGCCTGAGGCCGGTCATTCCTCAAGCGGAAGGTGCCCGATGAGCCGCTGGAAGGAGTTCCGACGGGAGCCCGTCGCCGGGGAATGGACCAGGAAGCAGAAACGGGGCTATCACCGGGTGCGGTCGCTGCTCTGGTTCTGGGAGTGCCATCAGTTCCAAGTGCTGTGGGTCACGCTTTCTACGGCAGAAGGAGGAGACGCGGAAAAGCTGACGTATCACCACAAGCAACTGCGCCAACGGATCGAACGCCAGCTGGGATTTCAAGGCCTGGAGTATTACCAGGTCAGGACAGAAGAAGGGCATGGCGTGCTCCATATCTTCTGGGCCTGGCGGGTGCCGAATGGGGAACGCGCCCGGCGATTCTGGATCTCTCAGGAATGGCTGTCATCACAGTGGCAGGCCCTCCACGGGGCTCCCGTGGTGTGGATCAAGGCCTATCAGCCCAGCCATCGCTCCCGGAATCGTCTGAGCCGCTATGTGATTAGCCAATATGTCCAGGATCAATGCGGCTACGTGAATATGTGCTGGTCCTGGAAGCGCTCGCTTGGGTTTCCAATTAGCCGACTGTGGGAAGAGATGCGGCATCAATGGGTCAGCCGGAACGTCTATCGCCGGATCAGAGGCGAGATCGAAATCCCGCGCATCGTCTTTATCAAGACCTGGGAGGATCTGCTCTCGGGGCATCCGATTTGGTTTAGCGGCACCATTCTGCAACTCGTCCTGGGGAAGGGGCTGGTCTATCAGGAGGTTTGAGAATGATCTGGCATCGATGCGATCTGAAGCTGCCGAGTCTCTTTGGTCCCGCCTGTTGCGGACGGGAAGCGACCACGTACGATCGTGCACGGAAAGCCTGGCTCTGTCCTGAACATACGAAGGAGCGGCTCTGCGAGTTCTGCCAATTCGAACGAGCATGGATGCGATTCTGTTATACGGAGAACGACGCGATGTGCGAGATCTGGCTTTGTGTGGAGTGTGCGGGACTTACGGGGCGCCGGTGAGGTAATCAATCAATCTGTCCCTGTCACCCGCCCACTATCTTCTACGGGTGAGAGGGAAGCATGCTCCTTCCATCGTAAGGCGGCGATGCGTCAGCTTGGCCGCCATTCTGGTCGATTGATGCTTACAACAGCGGGAAGAGGGAAGGGATACTTAAACCATGCGGAGAATTAAACGCAAAGATTCCGCCCAACGAGACCGCCCGGCCGTTCCGGACCACTGGACCGGACGGCCGGGGGGATCGGGGGCGCAGCCCCCGCTTCACTTGATTCATATGGTCAAAGTAGGACCGCGGGCAAGACGTACCTTGAAGGCCTTGATGTCGAACGCATGTATATACATGGTTGTGATCTTCTTGATCTTTCTGGGCGGAGCAGGCATTCTGGAAGAGCCTCAAAACAATGATTCAGCGAGGCTCTGCTGAGTTTTCAGTTTGAGGGGACTTATTGGCTTGTGCTCCTCCCTGATTCGAAGGTGATCGATTGGCGTTGACCAAAGAAGTGATCACCCCCAGCATCATTCTGATTCTATTATTACTTAATACAGTCGGGTGCAGATTCGGGTATCAGCCTCTTGGTTTGCGAGGTGGTTACTCCGAAACGGAGATTGATGACAGCACTATAGTGGTGCGGTACAACGCTCCATCTGGCTTCCTGCAGTATCCGGCAGAATTCACAAGAGAACAGCATATTCAGTTTTTTGTGCTTTACCGCTGTGCTGAATTAACAGTGCTTAAAGGTCGCGATTATTTTGTGGTGATCGATTCAACAATTCCGATCCAAGTTGCCAATTCTTATAGCCAACCAATTTCCCATCGAGTAGTGCATGTGACCTCTGCAGGAGCGGTGGTCGGTGCTATCGGGAGAGGATTCCCGCGATCTCGAAATGTGCCGACGGTTGACACGGACATGCAAGAAATTACGATTCGAATGTTTAATGGAGAAAGGCCCGCCACGAATTCTTTGGCGTACGACGCTAGGGAACTGCTAAAGGCACTTCCGCTTAAGAACAATGCGCTCGCAGCCGCTGTGACTGACCGAAAGCACTAGTTAGATGCGAACCTCATGCATTCGGACACTATCTTTCTCTTCTCTTGTAATGCTGGCATGCCTCTTCGAGGGATGCATGGAGTTTGGACGATTGGATTACACGCGACCAATAACTGCTGGCATCAATAGTGCCGAGCCCATACACAATTTCCAGTATCCTGAGGTATTTCCTGTTCCGGTGGAGGCTCCCAATCTAGAGTTGGCAGTAGCGCCCCGCGCCGATTCCACAACCTATCTGTTCTGCCCCTTTCCGTGTCCTTTGCCACTCATTCCATGGCTTCCAGGAATTATAGATTCTTGGTTGAGGCCTACTGACTACGAACCAGATCAGCCGCTTTGGCTCGAGGTTTGGATTATTCCTACTGGCGGGGAGGTTTCTATTGATACGCGCAAAATTACCTTGCGGACTTTCGAGGGAAAGGAATTAGCCCCCGCCGGTCAAGAAGGACCAAGCATCCTGGTTGCTCGAGAAACAGATAGGCACAGCAGCTTGTCCAACTCATCACACTCCTGTTCTCTCCTTCCCCGTTTGGGAAGTCAGGACCTTCGGGGGCAAGTCTCAGAACGGGAGATCATTATTACCAAGCCAGCTTGTCTTCGCCTAGCGTTTCGCCTCTCCGCCGTGCCCTCTAGGTCCTACTTCTTGCAGGTCGGTGGACTCAGCCGGGAAGGAGTTCCCATTACGATGTCTCCGATCCAATTCGAAAGAACGACTCGAAAAGCGCTGTGGAGACTTTTCTAGACTTCCAGGTGCCGTCGAATATGGTCCTGGGAATGGTTCTCCATTCTGCTGCAATGGTTTACTTCGAAGCTGAAACTGGACAGGGTCTGGCTATAAAGGTCGCGGAGGCGTATCGTGTATCGACTCAAGACCGTGTTCGTCTTCGAGGAAAATCTCGTCACGGGTTTGGGTCAAGAATGCGGGTATGCCCCCATCACCACTGATCCTTATCGGTTGAAGGTAAAACCTTTGTTCTATAAGGAGAAAATATCCATTTGCCTTCCCTGATCGCTGTCAGTCTCTAGGGTACTTTTTACGTCGTCTTGGTCAATGGTCTCGTTTCTTAGGGAAGGTGCGATTGTGTTGACAGATGATTGACTTGTACGACAAATGGCGTACAATGTGAAACATGAGG
>JAHBTD010000069.1 GCA_019638775.1 Fimbriimonadaceae bacterium
GTAGAGAATGTCAAGCCTGAAATGAAACTATTTTCGGCCCTGGGCGATGTACGTATTCCTTGACACGAAAAAGAGCTTGACAGTGCTGGCACTGTACGGTAAGCTCATCACGAAACGCCTTGCGTTTGCAGGGCGAGCGAGAGGCACTCAAGGAGGATCGTTCCATGATCGCATTTCAAGAATTGGCTGCGCTCTATTTCGACAAGCATCTCATCAAGAAGTCGTCGTATCGATATTATCGACGGCTCTTTAAGCAGTTGTTTGCGAACTGGACCGAGCACAAGACCTGCTTTGAACTGAAGACGTGGCATGATGCGCTCGAGCTCACGCCGGCCCATGCGAATAAGGCGTTAGGATTTCTCAAGGCGATGTATAACTGGGCCCAGCGCGAGGGCGACGCCACCGGCAAACAGGCCCTCTGGTGTCAAGAAAACCCCGCGGCCAATGTGCAGCGGCATCGACAGGAGAGCCGTGAACGCATCTTCTCAGATCGTGAACTGACGCAGCTGTTTATGTATCTCGGCTTCACGAATCAGAAGCTTGAGACCTTTATCACATTTCTCTTGTGTACTGGATGCCGCATGAGCGAGGCACGGACGACGAAGTGGGCCCATCTCGATCTGGGGCAAGGGATCTGGTTCAAGCCGACGACGAAGAACGGCATGTCGCAGCGCATTCCGCTAACCCGGCAAGCGATCGCCGCCCTGGAGGCCATGCCACGCGAAGGCGACTATGTGTTCATGGGCCTGTACGGCCGTTGCTGGTCCCGCTGTGCCGCCGAGAAGGCCTGGGGAATCTTTCGAAAGGGCCCGGGCTTGCAGGATCTGACGCTTCATGATATTCGTCGAACCGTCGGCTCTCGGGTGTACGAGCAGACCAAGGACGTGATACTGGTCAAAGCGATCTTGAATCATCGCCCGAACAGCATCACGGAAATCTACATGCGGACACAGCACAAGCGCATCGCGGAGGCCCTGCAAGCGCATGCTGATCGGTTATGGACGTTCAAAAAGGAGGTGCCCTATGATCAGATACCTGCTCGTGAGTGTATGCCTGTTGACAGTACCCGCTTGCCAATCAGCCGAGAGCTTACAGCGGGAACGCGAACAAGCGGCCTGGGAACGGTCCCTGACGCCTGATCAACGGGTTCGCTTGGAAGAGGCGCGTCTTCGAGCCTTGGGGATGGCCCTGTCCGGAGGCCCCATCTTCCGCGCCCCGTCGTCGACGTATCAGGCCCCGGTGCAGAATTATGGATTTCGGTTGAATTGCTTCGAGAACCAGATCGGGGACAGCGTGTACACGAACTGTTACTAGGTGTTGTCGCTTCGCCCGGATTCGACCGCCGTCGTCGCGGTTTTCGCGCGGCACTTGAACACGTCGGTATCGGCCGGGTTCCAGTCGACGTTCGCCGCCATGCGGAGGTTGGAGCCTTCCTTCAGCGTGGTGTTTCCGTCGGTCACCAGGAATTCATATTCCTGCCCCGGGATCATGCTTTCGAACCCCGTCACGTTCTGCGCGCCGGGATTCGTTAAGATGTACTTCCTCCCGAAGCGGAGATCAGGTGTGGCCACACTGGGCTCGATGTTCGGGATAAAATTCCCGAGCACAGGGTCCGTCCCTTCTTCGCTACAGGAGTCGTAGTCGTATTCCAGCGAGCCGATGTCCTCGGAGCCGTATCCGCCGAAGGCGTTCACGTTCCAGATATTGCGGCCGTCTCCGTCCCCGTCGACATGGATATTCTTGGCCCGATACTTGTCCACGACGACCGCATTCGAGCTCGTTCCCAAGAGCGAATAGGTCCGCGTACTGCGTCGGCTCCAGCCTGCCCCCCGGACCCCGTCGACAATGAGCTCCCTGATCTTCCCGTCCCCGGTCACATGGATGGCCTGAGACCCCAGCTCACTAAAGAAGTTATCCCGGACCGTGGCCTCTTCGATGATCGATGTTGCGGTTGGCGCGATCGTGAGCAGATCGCCCACGACGCTACTGGCCGAGCCGTCGATATTCTTCGCCACATTCTGACCGACCTCCAGGAGCCGCAGGAGCTCAGTCCCGTAGGTGCCGGCCAAGATCGCATGGCAGCAGGTATCGATGATGTTCCGGGAGATCGTCCACCGGTCATAGGATTGTGTCGACGAAACCCCATTGCCGACGACCTTGATGCCCTGTCCCTCGGACTGGTCGGCATTCTCGATCCGGTTGCCGACGATCGTTAGCTCACGGCTCCCGAAGCAGTAGACCGCATGGTCGCCCGTATGGTTCTGGTCGATATGGTTCCGGAGCACCGCCGCGCTTTGGCAGCGATTGAGCCCGACCCCGCCGCCCACGTAGCCCGTTGCGGCACCGCCGAGGGTGATGGTACTCAGTTCGATCGTGGCCCGTTCGATGCCATAGGCCGAGCCGCCGTCGCAGTAGGCGCCGGCATTCCAACCGGACAGTTCGACCCGCTCGAGCGAGAGGGTCCGGCCGCCGGAGATCCCCGTCCCGTCCAAATCGAGCCGGACCGCCCACATCTGCAAATCGGTCAGCCGCGGGCTCTGTGTCCGGAGGGTCAGATCGCGGAGGGTAATGCTCCCCGTGCCAATGATCCCGTGGAGTAGATTGCTGGAGGCCGTCAGCGTGAGAAACGTCACGCCCTTTCCCGCGCCTTGGTAGATGATATGTCGGTCCCGTTGGTTGATCGTCCCACTAAAGAGATAATCCCCTGGACCGAGCACCATGGTTCCACCCGCGGCCGGCAAGTCGGCCAGCGAGGCCAGGATGGGATCGGTATTGTCGACGGAGCTCGAGGCTTCCCCGTCATGATCTTCCGGTCGGACAGTCGGCTGGACATTGTCGTCGACCGTGTCGAGAATCTGGACTCCGTCGGCCTGGAACAGCGTCACGGTCCCGTCATGCGTTTTCACGACGAGTTTGTAGACCCCGGAGAAATAGCCGTATACGAGGCCGTTCGCGTCGCCTTCGATCGGATTCGCGGCCGTGATCGCTTTCCCGCGATCCATCCAGGCCGTCTTCTCTTGTGTGGTCCCCGGCAGATAGTGGTAGAGCTTTGGCGAAGGCACGATCTGCCCTTCATGGAAGAAGGGCCCCAACAAGAGAAACTGTGCAAGCCCGCTCATGGCATCACCATCGGATTTGAACTCCTACGGCAAAAGACGGCTGCATATTGTTATGTGGCGCCGCAGCCGGTGGCGTGTCAGTCAGCGCGTGCTTACCAGCGGCCGCCGTGGCCGCGGCATGGACGTTGTCGCCGGGGATCTGTTCGAAGGTCAGAGTGTGGTTTTGTGCGCCGACCGTATACCCCAGCGCTGTCGCGCCTGTAACCAGGCTTGCGGCTGATCCTCCCAGATTGTCCAGCGCGATCAGCGCTCGCCCACGGACATCCGGCAGCTGGAACTTGTTGTGCACGGTATGCGTGCCGGTTCCGTTCGTCGTGCCATTCACCGCCGCTCCGCCACGCGTCAGGGACAGTTTGAAGGTGGTTGACGTGGACTCGATGACATAGTAGACGGTGGCCGTCGCAAATCCGCTTGGCAGCGCCCCGCCGGAATTGGTCAGTTGCACAATGTCGCCGTCCACGAGCCCGTGTGTGACACTGGTCCAGATCTCTGTCGCGTTATCGAACGTTGCTGTGACTAGGGACGTCCCGGTCGTGCCGAATGTTCCGGCCAAGGGGATGCACTTCTTAGCCAGCGCGCGATAACGTGAGGCGATAGTCGCCGTCCCGACTGGGAGCAGGAATCCATCATCCGCCGTCGTCGACAGTTTCCCCTTGAAGTCTGCCGGCGCCGC
>JAHBTD010000070.1 GCA_019638775.1 Fimbriimonadaceae bacterium
TGCTCGTCCGACGCGCGCAGGGAAGGACCGCCCGACCGCGCCCTTTGTGGGAAGTGAAAAGTGAAAGAGAATGGCCTCGTTAGACGCGCGTACTGGGTGCCCAAGCAAGCCACCCTATCTAGGCAGTCTTGCCTGCATAGTGAATAACCTTTGACGGTTTGAGTCTATGAGTACATCTGTGCGTGCTCACTGCAATGAGTGTGGTGGCGACCGTAATCACTGTGTCGTTCATTCCGAAACTAGCGAATGGTCAGAAGACGACTACGACATATCCGGGACCGATATCTATGAAATGTTGCGATGTCTGGGGTGCGACAACATCAAGCTCCGACACAGGTCCCTGTTTTCGGAAGAGGAGGGAGAGCGAGTGCAATACTTCCCTCCATCAATATTCCGAACAAGCCCTGTGTGGATGAACGCTTTCCATTTTGGATTGAACAAAGAAGAAAAGTTTGTCCATGAACTGTTACTAGAGATTTATAGCGCGCTACAAAATAATCAGCCCCGGTTGGCTGCTATGGGAGTCCGTGCACTGTTAGAACATGTCATGATTGCCAAAGTTGGCGATCAAGGTACATTCGCGAAGAACCTTGAGCTCTTTGAAAGTAAAGGATTTGTATCGCGGATCCAACGAGAATATTTGGAGACACTTCTTCAAGCTGGTCATGCAGCAATGCACAGAGCTTATAAACCTTCACAACCGGACCTGATCACCTTAGTAGATATTGCTGAAAGCATTATTGAAATTGTCTATCTACAGGGAGTGAGCGTTGAAATTCTAAAGAAGCGTGTGCCAGAAAGGGGCGCAAAATGACGCACGTCCCAATCGAAGGGACCTTGGTTTCATCGTTCATCTCAAGGTGAAGCACTGTTGAAACACCAGTGCGAGAGTGGGTGACTTAGGCTGAACACACCGCAGTCGGATCTGGGTAATCAAGATCAGTCCGAAAAATCCCAGCGTGGTTTTTCGCAATTATCCCTGCAGCTGCTTCATCATCGCGGCGGGGTTCCAGTAGCCCCACATGGTTTGAATGTTTCCGTTCTCGTTGATCTCGAATACGTCGATGCCTTCCACGACAACATCGCGTCCGTTGTTGCCTCGTCCGCGGCCTGTGAATTTGACCGCCGCGCGGTTGCCCGTGATGAAGACATGATCCGCTGTCAGCTCGATGGTTTGGAACAGGTCGAGCACGCCGCGAATAAATTGACCTAGCGCCGCATGCCCCTGTAGTGGCGTCGGTGCTCCCGGTTCGTAGCTGATTCCCTTCTCGTCAAAACAGCCGACCCAGGAATCTGCATCCTTCTTCCCGATGGCGGCAAAGTACTGCTGCACGGCTGCTGGAATTGTCTCAACTGTCATGTCGTTCCTCCTGTGATCTCTGAAGCTGGTATGTGTGCCACCGGTCGGTTTTCCGACCGCTGTTCATACTACGGCGTGATTCGATCATCGGATTGCTTGCGGCGAGCATCGGGGTGGGGAGTGTGCATCGAGGGTGAGGCCCAGAACCTGGTTCGGAGACAACAGGGGAGAAGGGCCTGTCGCGATGGTCGGCCTGGCCCTACTCGATCACCCAGAGCGCGATGCCGGAGAGGTCTCGTGACAGACGATCGGCAATGCTGCTGCTGAAGAGGCGTGCCGCGCCCGGTGGACCGTGCCTGGTGACCACGAGGGTGCCATAGCCGCCGGAGCGGACTTCATCCAGAATCGTGTCGACGACATCGCCCGCGTATCCCAATTTCAGCGTCACTCGGTCGGTCGGAAACCCCGTGTCCCTGAATCGCTCAAGCGCCCGTTCGAGGATGGGATATTCCAGAGTCTCCTCCATGTGCATCCATTCTTGCTGGTCTTTGCGGAGTTGTTCGCCGAGTTGATGCTCCATGTCGGGATTCTCCGAGCCGCCATGTTCCATCAATTCGCGCGGCATGGGGTTCAGCACATGAAACAAGGTGATGGTCACAGCTGGTGTCTCGCGAAGGAGTGTTCCGACGTAGTGGAGGGCACGGATGGTGGCATTCGAGTCGTCGACGGCGATGAGCAGGTTCTTCGGGGAGACTGAGCTGTTCGAGGCCGAGTCTGGTGCGACGCGCGATTGCTCGCGCGGTGCGGTGGTTTTCATGATGTCACCATGCTGAGGTGTGTGCCGTCCCTGTCCTGCGACTGCAGGAACCTCGGGTGGGATGCCGGATGCTGTGGAGCGAAGCCTGTCATGCGGTCCCTCGGGTGATGAGGGGTGTTGGCGGAGGGGGTACCGCGTCCCGTGCAACGGGTTGCCATACCAGCCTTGGCCTTAGCCTATGCTTCTACTCAGAGGAAAGCAATGCGGGAACGAAGGTGGGGCCGGGTGGTGCGCGACGGGGGCTCCGGGCGAGGCTCGTCGGTGTACGATCGAGCCTGGAAAGGACTTATCTGGTTCGGAGTGGA
Source organism: Fimbriimonadaceae bacterium (assembly GCA_019638775.1). NCBI lineage: Bacteria > Bacillati > Armatimonadota > Fimbriimonadia > Fimbriimonadales > Fimbriimonadaceae > Fimbriimonadaceae bacterium. Next base: position 2,423 of record JAHBTD010000070.1, read on the forward strand.
ACCGTGCGCCCCTCTTCCAGGTCTTGCAGATCCGACCAGGCTGTGATGTCGGTCCGCGAAGGATCCACCGCATCACGGTATTTCGCGAATTTCTTGGCACTCTCCGGCGAACTCGGACCGCGCTCGAGCAACGTTCCGTTCCATGCCTCGAGCTCCGCTTCCCCATGCGGGGTGGCGGTGCGCCTGAACCACTCCACCACCCCGTCATCGGTCTGATTGGCCTTCACCGCCGCCGTAAACTGCTCGGCTGTGATGCCGACATAGTCCAGCAGCCGTTCATCCATCGGACAAGGATAGAGATATTCGCCTTTCGTCCCGGCCAATACCGCGCGGCATTTGTCGATCATCCGTGCCAGATGCACGTAGCCGGCCAACCTCGTCTTCATGCTGCGTGGAAACGTCGTTCGTAAATCCATCACGCCAACAGTGTGTGGTTGCTGAAGGTGAGCGTCCGTACGAGTACGGCGCCGTTTTCATAGGAAATGATGCGCCGTGTCGCCGGGAGATCGGAGGCTCCGACACGCACATGGGTATCTGTAAAACTTTCGACGTTGCGAAGTGTGCCGTCTTTCGGCGCGAAATAATAGACGGTGTACTTTGTGGTCAGTTGCTTCTGGTCCGGCGTCGTGCTGCTTTCTTCTACGTTGATCGTGAATGCGACATGGGGCATTTTTCGATTGATCTGCGTGATACGGTTATCTCTGATTCGATAAAAAGACTGCATGCCGTCGCCATGAATGTCGAGGCGGCGACCGAGCGGATGTTCGTCGCCAGCTTCCATCGTGAGACGATGTTTGCCGTCCGATTCCTCGAACTTGCGGGGCGCGCGGTGCACGGCGATCATGCCGATCTGTTCTTGCGCCCATTTTTGGATGGTGTCGTCGGGCAAGTGCACCGTCACTTCACGCGGCCCTTTGACGACGACGGTGCCGCTCACCAGCTGGCCGTTGGTATTGACGGTCAGGTCGGCCGAGAACCCGCGAAAGTTAGGCTGCCAGCGCGCGGTGTTTTCAAAGGCTTGCTGAAGCAGGGCGCGGGCTTGGGGGTCGTCGGCGACCGTTACGGCTGTATCGACCGGGGCAGCATGTTGCATTGGAGGCTCCTTTGTCTCGTGGTTGATCTGAAGCGGAATTATAGAGCCCTTCGTCCGACATCTACAACCCGCGGAGGGGACCGACTACCCCGGCTCTTTGTGCCGGCGGGTAAGTTTTTCTCCTCCTGGCGCAGGTTTGTGTAGTACTGGCTAGGCCGAATCTGTTATAGTCCGAAGCATTTCATCCGG
>JAHBTD010000071.1 GCA_019638775.1 Fimbriimonadaceae bacterium
GTTCTTGAAACTATTTAGCACAAATTTAGCACAGTGTTTGGGGTGAACCCCTTCACTGAGACCGTCAGTCAGGGCCAGCGACGGCCCAACTCATTTTGCAGGCTAATGGGCGTTCTTGCGACAAGTGGTGAGATTTGGACGCCGTTTGAGTAGAATAGGCATCTACCGAGGCACCGCCGCCAATGGGCGAATGCAGGGGAGGGTTTTCCGATGCGACAAACAATCAAAGCCCGCTATCATGACGGAGTGTTACAGCCGTTGGAACCTCTTGCCTTGGCCGATGACGCGGAAGTGCAGGTCACCGTCGATACCGACCTTGCGCTCGGTACGGACGAAATTCTGCGGCGTGCGGCGCAGGTCTATCAAGGGCTGAGTGCCGACGAGATCACGCAGGTCGAGTCCATCGCATTGGATCGGCAACACTTCTTCCGTGAGCCGGCTGCCTAATGCCGCAACCGGCTGTCCTCCTCGATACCGATATTCTCTCCGAACTGCTCAAGCAACATCCTCTCGTCGTGCAGCGGGTGCGGAGCTATCTGGCGGAGCACCAGCGGCTAGCCTTCTCAATCATCACGCGCTATGAACTCCTGCGGGGACTGAAGGCGAAACAGGCACGAACTCAAGAGGCGGCCTTCACGTTGCTCTGCCAAGCCAGTCTCATTTTCCCGATTACGGATCAAGTCGTAGAGCGCGCGGCGACGTTATACGGCGATCTCCATCGACAGGGGGCCTTGCTGCCCGATGCCGACCTGCTCATTGCCGCTACTGCCTTGGACGCGCAGCGTCCGTTGATTACGAACAACCTCGCGCACTTCCAGCGCATCGCTGGCCTCATCGTCGAAAGCTGGAAACGGTAGGCTTAACCGCATACCCACATCGAGACTGTTTTTCCGCAACGATCACACCAGCTACTATGCAGCGTTGATTCCCCCGCATCTGCTGGATGGACGTTCGCAGTGAAGCACCGATACCTCCTCCGAAAGGAATTCGTCTGCTCACGCATTGGTGAAGCGGTGATGGAGGACACCCCTGGGCAGGCCTTCATTGTCTGATCAGAAGTAACCCTTAGATCGAGCCTCCGCTAAAGTTGCACGGTTCAGATCATAATACACGTCCCGCGCGACCACCTTTGGTTCATCTCGGAACGGCATGACGGCCACCAGAAAGAGTTGAATCCAAAACGAAATGGATTCTGATTTCTTAATCGTCCCGATCTCTTCCCCGGCGTTGTTTCTGAAGACTGTCTGACTTGTCAATGTTGCATGGGCGTAACCTGGAATGATCCCCATCGTAAACCCACTTATAAATCCAGAGATGCCTGCCAGGGCCTTATTTCCATCTTCCGTAATTTGAATCTCGGCCAGCAGGTCCGCCTGTTCCTTCGACACCGTGACATGAGAGAAAAGCGCCGAATCCGCATATGCCTTCTGCGCCTGCCCTTCAATGAGATGCATGGCTGCTTCGTTTTGCTTCGATTGGCCGCTGGATTCAAACTGACTTTTCACCGCAAGGGCTATCGATTTCATTTGTAGAGGCTTGTCAGGTGGCCATTGCGTGGGTGGTTGAAGTTGGTCACCTCGTACCATCATGCAGCCTGTGGCCAGGCACGACAACGACAACACAGTTACCTGAAGACCTATTTTTATCAATCTCATCGGCCACTCCCGCGCTTCAAGGTCATTTATATTTAACCGCAATGCCGCTGACTGACGTACAGGTGAAGGTGTAGACGTTATAGATCGGAATGAAGCCATAGAGGCTGTTCGTCACCGTGACATTGATTAATGCATCTCCGCCTCGAGCGGACAGCGCATCCTCCACTGCTTTAGAGAAGCTGCCATCTCCGAAAGGGATCACGGCGAGCACAAAATGCCGGCAGGATGAACCTTCTACTGGACCGAGTTCTTCGAACTTCACGCCTGAGCGGAGACGCTCGGCGTTATCGGCAGAAGGTTTTGTCACAATTCCGAGATTTCCGGTGGAACTACACCCGGTCAGGATTACACAGCTCATTAGAGCCAGAGTGGACCAACGAGACAGCTTATTCATTCTGTTTCTCCTTTGTAATTACCGATGAGCTGAGAGTTAATTGGCTCATTCGTCTTATTATTCGAACGACTGAATGTGCGTTATCTCACGAAATATCGAATGCTGCGTGTGAATCTACAGGGCGGGTTGTGAGCCAGCTACTGAGCTTCAGGGGGGGAAGGCTCGTATCATATGGGGTAGGGTGAATTCCTACCGATGTTATGACGTCCAGCAATCTTAGGTGTATGTGGTTGCCGCATACGACAAAAGACCGAAACGCCGTGTATGGTGAGTCCAGGTCAAAATAGGCAACTTGATATTGCCGTGCATATAATATATGATATAATATATATAATAGGGAGGAGCTATGCGGACCGATGACGCAAAGACCGAAACACTACAGTTCAAGGTCACCGACCAAGAACGCAAACTGATCGAGCGGTGTGCTCAGGACGAAGGCACGACCGTGTCCAAGTACGTCCGTGGTGCGGTCCTCATGAGCATGGTGATGGATGGCAAGGCCGAGGCGATCAAAATCGTGGCGCGAGAGGTCGGAGAAAAAGCCTTTGGCGTAGTCAGACAGAAGCTTGTCCGACCGACCACGGAGGGACGCTAGGAACGTGCTATCCGGCCTACCATCAAGAGGTGATGCCGGTCCGCGCCGCATGCCGGAAGGCTGCGGGGCGGAACGGAATGGCCCCCGTCTTGGTAACACGGGGGCGCTACCTACAGCGCTCATTACAGGAGTTCGATAGGTTCCATGGAGTCTGGATTCACTCTCTCCATAGATTGGCTGGCGTTTACCGTCCTGGCCAGCAATCCGCAAGAGACCATGAAGGTGCTTGGCGGCGATTGGCGCAAGGCGAAAGGCGGCTTCCGAGGCTATCCCTTATCGTGGATGAGAACTGACGGTCTGCGCGGGGTCGGCAAATTGGGCACCAATGCCCCTCGGCGTCCGAATGAAATTCATGTGGACTTGTCAGGCGGCCTCGCGTCCGCCCTGACACTGGACCAAATCCGAGAGCTCCTGCAATGGGTGCATAAGCAGCAAGGGCACGTGACGCGCATTGACTGTGCCCTGGATGACCGAGCGGGCACGGTGCCGGTGGCAACCATACGAGAGGCCGTATCGGCAGGCCAATGCGTGGCTCGTGCCGCGCAGGTTCGGCATATCGTCTCCAACCTCACACACGGAACAGGAGCGACGACGGGCGAGACGATGTACTTTGGGAGTCCTCAGAGCCAAACCCTGCTGCGGATTTACGACAAGCGGCTCGAACTCCAGAGCAAAGGACAAGAGCACTATCAGGAATACGGAACACGGTGGGAACTAGAACTCAAGAAGGATCGAGCCGAACAGTGTGCCCGAGCATTGGCCACGTTAGACGAAGCCGATTGGAAGGCGTTGGTGATTGGCTTGCTTCGGTCCTATGTGGATTTCCGTGACATTACCAAAGACACCGAAGAGGAAGAACGCTACCGGGCTCCCGTGTTGGAGTGGTACGCCCTCCTGACGGAGGGGTTTCAAAAGGGGCGATTGGCCCAGGAGCAGCAGGTGCAGACCCTGCAGCACGTGAAACGATGGGTGAGTGACACCCTGACGCCGATGTTGGCGGTGATTTGCGCCACCCCTGGAGGGGAAGAATGGCTACTG
>JAHBTD010000072.1 GCA_019638775.1 Fimbriimonadaceae bacterium
TCATTGCTCGCGGAACGCGCACCAGGATCAGTCTCAATTTTTAAGTAGCGGGCGGTGCTCGGTCCATGCGCGCAGTGCGGACCATCCCGGCAGGTTGCTTCACAGGAGTGCGGAGGGATAAGGCCGCCTCCGTTCGCTACGCGCCACCCACAGGGAACCTAAGAGTATTGGCTGAAGCCAGCTGGTTCTGCGGGACACTCGAACGAAGAGGCCCTCGCCGCGCGGCAGGCTCGTATGCAGTGGTGCTGTCCTCGCCCTCCGTATCGGTTCCGATACAACCTGCCGGACGATGAGATACGTCGTGTCGCACGACTCCTGCGCACAGGGTCAAACACGTCCATTTGCATGTTCGTGAAATCACAATCAGTGCGTGTCGTCCATTCCATCGGCATGTCGTTTGCTTTTTGTCTTGCGTGCGTGAACACCGGTCGCTCCATCACCCGACACCGTGCCGAGGACAGTCTCTGTAGTCGCACACGGCCTTACGCGGGCGAGTGACCTCATGACTCACAAACCAAGGAGGGTCCCCATGAACGCACCGCGCGCCGATCTCATTCCCAACCCCGTAGGCCCGTTTCCCCCGCTTCCTCAGCCGCTTCCGGAAGTACCCATCCCGCAACCACAGCCTGTTCCTCAGCCGGGCCTCGAGCCGCTTCAACCGTTCCCAGTTCCTTTCCCTTGGCCGCCATTGAAGTTTCGGAGTGTGCGTTGCGGCTGCTACCTGCTCAATTACAAGCCGTCGGGGAGTCCCTTGGTGACCTATGACGGCACGTTGCGCGTGGAGTGCCATGGCAGCGGCCGAACAGCGAGCGGCGACCTGTACCAACGCCCGCTCATTTGGTTGCCGTGGAAACCGGGGTTCCCGCCGATCCCCTCTTCCCCTTTACTCCTTCCAGGACCCAGCCCGAGCGCTGGGATTCCTATTTTGTCCCGAGGGAGGTATCGGTACTACCTCCGGGTTACTCAGATTCTCGAATATTTTACGATCGGGACCAGCTTCACGCTCGGCTTTGAGATGTGGCGCTTCACGAAGAGTGCTGGAGCGTGGAGTACGGGCGGTGCCTGGACAAACGAGGGCACCTTCACCGCGTTGATGTCGTGGCAGGCAGCCCCGGCCGGCTACCCTTCGAGCAGCGATTACCTGGCAGGCGACGTCAAGAACAGCAGCGGCACGGTCGTTGGTCGACTGACCATGGGGTGGATTTCGGCCTACCTGCGGAAGGCGACGGTTGAGATCGACCGGGTAAGCCAGTCCGAATCGCCGTTGCACAACGGTGCGGGCGTGGATTGGAAGGCGATCGGTGACGGCATCGGGTGGGACATCACCGTCGACCAGAGTGACAGCAACCTGGTCGAACCGAGTGGCGAGTCCTGGTCGGATGCGGAATGCCATGCGGCCATGCTGGCCAGGCGGGATGCCTCCAACCTGGACGCCGAATGGCGCTATCATGTCCTGTGTGTGCGGCGGTTGGATTCCACCTCCCGCGGCATCATGTATGACGCATATGGCGGCGATTCCAACAACGTCCCTCGGGAGGGTTGCGCCATCGCTTCGCACTGGACGGTTCCTACCAGTGCGGAATGGGGCTTGGTCAAGGGGGTTCGCTTTGGTACGGCGACCTCCCCGTATTTTCGAACGGCGGTCCACGAAACGGGCCACGCCATGGGTCTGTACCACAATGCGAGTGACAATGGCTTTATGAACACGACCGACGTCATTGCCAACAACTCCTTGTCTCCGGGGAGCGCTGTGTTTCCAAACAACGTGCAATGGTCATATCATGCGGACGACGCCAAACGGTTGCGGCACATCCCGGATATTTATGTCCGTCCGGGCGGGACGCCGTTCGGCACCTCCTATGCAACGACACCGATCAGCCCGACCGATATGGAATTGTCTGCGGAGGGCCTCTTGCTGACGGTCACGTCGGTGCATGCTTCCGCGCCGCTCGGCGCCCCGATCCGACTCAACCTCGAATTGACGAACACGACCGACGAGCCGGTGCCCGCCCCGGCCAGCCTCTCCATGAAGAGTGGATTCGTCCGAGGTCACGTGACCGACCCGGCGGGGACGGTGCGTACGTTTTCGCCGATCATTCTCTGCGTGGAAGACCATCCGATGGTCCGCCTCAAGCCCCGACAGGGTATTCGGAGTTCGATGACGCTCCTGCGAGGCTCCCAAGGCGCGCTGTTTCCGATGCCGGGAGCCTATCGCGTGCAGGTGGAGGTCCATTGGGACCAAGGCGGGGTCGAGGTCGTCACGACTGGCTCGGCCGACGTGATGGTGTCGTCGGCTAGCGACGACGCGCACGCGCAGGCGGCACTGAAAGTGCTTTCCACACCCGACACGCTCCTGACTCTCGTTGTTGGGGGCGACCACTTGGTCGACGGGATCGAGGCAATTCACACGGCCTTGAAGAACCCGGTGCTCCGGCCGCATTATGCCTATATCGAAGCCAAGCGTCTCGGCGAGCGCTTCGGCACGCGCAAGGCGAACTTGAAGGCCGTGGCGGATTTGCTGGACGAGGCCGTCGTCATGAGCCCGGCGGAAATTCGCCGAGCGGCCGAATTGGCGAAGCACGAGGCCGGCGACGGCGCCGCGAGAAAGGCGATCGCTAAGAAGCTCAAGCACAAGGCGGCGGGGCTGAAAGGTGATGAGGAAGTCAAAGCGGTGGTGGAGTCGATCCAGTAACGTGTCCCCACCGACCGCCTGGATGGCGGCCATTGTATGGATGTGTGTCCCCGGCGTGGTCTTCTCGGTCGCGCCGGGGATGCCTATGGAGGACCGCATGCCACAATCATTGGCTCCCCATGATCTCTTCGGCCGGTGGGAGAAGCTTCAGCATCCCCCCTGTGCTCAGCGGTACCCTGACACCCTCGAGTTTCGTGAACGCGGCCTATACGTCGGCCGCTCCGAGCCGCCGGGCACGTTTAGCCTGTGGGATACAGGCACGTTCGAGCTGCTCGATCCTCAGCACCTTCGACTCTCAACGGCCAATGACGCACTTGTCACCTATGACGTGTCCTGGCAACAGGACCGGCTGACCTTCGTCGATGCCGATGGATGCGAGTTCGCATACCGCAAGATGACCTAAGGGGTGGCCGCTTCACAATCAAGTCACGGACTCGAGCAGGGGGTGACGAGTGCACTCTCATCAAGACGGGTCGAGCTGGCCCGGTGGCGCGAGTGGTGGAAGTTCGGGAGCCGGCAGAGCGAAAGCGCGACCTTCTGCGATGCAGACCGCGAGCACTGTTCGAAGTGCCGCTGGAGTCATGTTTCCCGCGAAACGGCTGGTGCAGCTGAAAGGCGTGAGGCTGCAGACGGTTGCGGTGTAGCGTTCAGCAAGAGGGGCCATTTGGCCTCATCTCTCACGCCCCGTGGCACTTCTTGAATTTTTTCCCGCTGCCGCAGGGGCAGGGATCGTTGCGACCGGTCTTGTCTGCCTGGCTTTGGGCCGGTTGCGGCGTT
>JAHBTD010000073.1 GCA_019638775.1 Fimbriimonadaceae bacterium
TCGTATCGAGGGGGGGGCCTTCTCCACCCAAGCGTTGTCGCAGGGCCAACGCAAACGACTCGCCCTGCTGACCGCCTATGTCGAGGATCGGCCGTTTTACCTCTTCGACGAGTGGGCCGCGGATCAGGATCCGTTGTTCCGCAAGGTGTTTTATACGGAACTGTTGCCCGATCTGAAAGCTCGGGGAAAGGCGGTCTTGGTGATCACGCATGACGACCGCTACTTCTCCTGGGCCGACCGTTGTATCCGACTCGATCTCGGTCGGTTGGTGGAGTCCCCGGAGGCGGCCGGCATGGCCGGGGAGCAGACATGGTCGTCGCCGTCCCGTTCGCAGGGAGCCGGCACGGCTTCATAACGTGATGGGTCTTTGTCGCGAGGAGGTGTGGTGATGTCGGTTCATGTGGATGAAATGTGGGAAGCCCTCCCGACCGGTTGTGTCTCCCCGAGGGAGCTGTCGCCGGACAATCCGTACCTCGAGCGCCAGGCCGCGCGGGAATCGAATGCGCGCAGTTATCCTCGTCGCCTACCGGTGGCGCTGAGCAAAGGCAAGGGCCTGTATGTGCAGGATACCGACGGCCGTAGCTATATCGATTGTCTGGCTTGCGCCGGGGCGTTGGCGCTCGGACACAACCATCCCGTCGTCGTCGATGCGATCAATCGAATGTTGCGGGATGGCCTGCCGTTCCAAACATTGGACCTGACGACGCCGGTGAAAGACCGGTTCGTGAGTACGCTCTTCGACTGTCTGCCGGCCGCGTTTGCCGAAGGCGCGAAAATCCAGTTTTGCGGACCCTCGGGTGCGGATGCGGTGGAGGCCGCCATCAAGCTCGTCAAGATCGCGCGCGGGCGCCGGACGGTGTTGGCGTTTCACGGGGCCTATCACGGAATGACGCACGGCACGCTGGGACTGACGGGGCATCTGGCGCCGAAGGAGGCTCTGAGCGGATTAATGGCCGACGTGCACTTTCTGCCCTTTCCCTACGACTATCGGTGTCCCTTCGGTGTCGGCGGGGACAAGGGGCTGCGCCTCTCCTCGGCCTACATCGAACGGCTCTTGGACGATCCCAACAGCGGAATCGTGGAGCCGGCGGCCATGATCTTGGAAGTCGTCCAAGGAGAAGGGGGAGTCATCCCAGCCGCGGTCTCGTGGCTCCAGGAGATCCGCCGCATCACCGCACAACGGGGGATTCCTTTGATCATCGACGAGGTGCAGACGGGACTCGGGCGAACCGGTCGCCTGTTTGCCTTCGAGCATGCCGGCATCGTGCCCGATGTCGTGGTGTTGTCGAAAGCCGTCGGAGGCGGGTTGCCGCTCAGCGTGGTGGTCTATCGTCCCGAATGGGATCGGTGGACCGCCGGGGCGCATGCCGGCACGTTTAGGGGCAATCAACTCGCCATGGCGACGGGCCAGGCCACCATGGAATTCATCGTGGCCGAACGGATCGACGAACATGCGGCTCGTATGGGGGAGCGACTTTTCGGATTGCTCAGACGGATTCAGGCCGAGACCCGCAGTCTCGGCGATGTGCGGGGACGCGGGCTTATGCTGGGCGTGGAAATCGTAGACCGGGATGAGCCGACGGACTTGCCGGGCTGTCACCCCTCTGCGCCGGGGATCGCATCGGCCATCCAGCACGAAGCTCTGCGTCGAGGACTGATTCTCGAGTTGGGCGGGCGTCATAACAGCGTGGTCCGCTTTCTGCCGCCCCTGATCGTGACGGCAGAGCAGATCGATACGATTGCCGCAATCTTCGCCGATGCCGTGAGGGCCGCGGAGCAGCAACAGGAGGCATGATGACCGGGCGCCGTCTTCTCGCTATTGCCAGTGGGAGTCTGGTTGCCGGAGCCGCCGTTCTCTGGCTGCTCTGCTCCGCCTCCTTGCCAGTTCGCGACGGCGCCTTGACGCTTCCGGGATTGCAGGCGCCGGTGGCGGCGGCCTTCGACAAGTATGGCATTCCGACGGTGACCGCTGAATCCCGCCTCGATGCCTTCCGGGTGGTCGGCTATGTGACGGCTCAGGACCGTCTCTTTCAGATGGATCTCCTGCGTCGCACGAGTGCAGGACGATTGGCTGAGATCTTCGGCGACCAGGCTGTGTCGATCGATGCCAAGCAACGTCGGCTGGGTCTGTCGAGGGTGGCGGACGCGGTGCTTCGGCGGTTGCCTGAGGATCAGTCGGCCGTGCTGACGGCCTACGCGGAGGGCGTGAATGCGTTTCTCGACGAGATGAGGATTCCGCCGTTCGAATGTCTCGTGCTGGCCTATCGTCCGACTCGCTGGGAACCGACAGATAGTCTCCTGGTCGTCCTGGCGATGTTTCAGATGTTGAACGGCTCCGAGGATGACGAACGGATGCGCACCGTGATGAAGGCCTCTCTGCCCGAAGACGTCGCGGCATTTCTGCTTCCCTCGCTTGACACCTACACGGCACAGCTGTTGCGGGGAGAGCGTCGCCGTCACGAGTCGGTCCCGGTCCCGGTGGAAGCTCTGGCCGCACTTCGCCGGACCGGGGCGCAAAGCCGCTCGTTGCAGATGTCGATGGTGCCGAGTCGGAAACGAGAGATCGGGTCGAACGCATGGGCCGTGGGACCGGCCAAGACCGTGGACGGGAGAGCCGTTCTGGCGAACGACATGCATCTCGATGTGGGAGTGCCCAACATCTGGTATCGCATGCAGTTGCGCTACGGGAGGAGTGAACTCAGCGGAGTCGTGGTGCCCGGCATTCCGGTCGTGATTGCGGGTTCCAACGGGTGGGTGTCCTGGGGCCTCACGAATATCGAAGGGGATTTTCTTGATCTCGTACGCCTCGAACTCAACCCGCAGAATCCGAACGAGTATGCCACGGCGGAGGGGTGGGAGCGGTTTACCATTCGTCAGGAGCGCATTGCCGTGAGCGGCGGCCCCGATCGGATCGTGGATATTCAAGAGACGCGTTGGGGACCCGTGGCGGAGGAGCCATTGATGGGGCAGCCGGTCGCGCTCCGGTGGACGGCCTTGGATCCGGAGGCGGTGGATCTTGGCTTGATCGATATGGATCAGGCCCGCTCGGTCTGGGACGGCATCGCCGTGGCCACGCGGGCGGGAGCGCCGCCGAACAATGTCCTGTTGGCAGATGCCGAGGGGCACATTGCCTGGACGTATATGGGAAGAATTCCACTCCGGCGCGGACTCGATGGGGCGGTCAGCCGGTCATGGGCCGATGGACGGACTGGATGGAGCGGGTTCGTTCCACCGGACGAACTCCCCCGGATCGTCGATCCTCCCTCCGGGTATCTGGTGAGCGCCAACCACCGCATGACCGACGAGGCGTATCCCTATGTGATCGGCCACGCGTATGCGAGCGGATACCGTGCCTTTCGTATTACGGAACGACTGCGCGGCATGGAGCGAATTCGAGAGCAAGACATGCTGGCGCTCCAATTGGATACGACGACCCAGGTCTACGAG
>JAHBTD010000074.1 GCA_019638775.1 Fimbriimonadaceae bacterium
TGCCTTAGCGAAGTTTCCGATATCCTGGCCGGCGTCGGCCATGAGCAAGGGCCACCACCTGAACGGAGTCCTTCACGACCCGGTAGACCAACGGGAAGGGAAATCGCTGAAAAAGATACCGGCGAGTGCCGTGGACGAACAGCGGCCAGCGTTCCGGAGCAAGAGAGACGGCTTCGATGCCGCGGTCAAGTTCGGCGAGAAACGAGTCCGCAGCCGACTGGCTTCTTGCCGCATACCATTGCCGAGCAGCTTGAGCCTCTTCAACAGCGGCGGGATGAAACACAACCGATAACCCGGGCATCAAAGGCCGAGTATCTTTCGACGGGCATCGCTCCAGGAAACGAGATGAGGGTGAGACGAATCGAGATCCTTGAGGCGGCGTGCGATTTCCTGCTCCCAATCCGTTTCGGCATCCGCATCAAGGGCGGTATCCAGGCTATCCAACAAGGACCCGGCCATGGCCGCGCGGGCTTCTGGTGGAAGCTTCAAGGCTGCTTCTAACAATTTGGTTGCGTCAGATCCCATGTGCGAAGTCTACCAGAAGCCATAGGAGCAAGAAAGCCTGTCCTGCGCGCCGTGACTGGGCCTGGGCCGCGAAGCGCCATCAACTTGCATGACACAAAGCCGCCATGAGGAAAGTGGCTAGGGCCTGGCGGGAGATTGATTCCCCACAGGCGCCACATGAGCCCCCGACTAAAGCCCCGGCGGCTCGAAGCCTGTCAACTCGCCGGCAGCCGGCTCAAACAGGACAGGCCTCGCCGTTGCCTCCGAAGCGCAACGGCCGCTGGCTACGGCAAGTCAGGTGCCCGCTCATGCAGTCAATGGGCGGACAATCCCCTGCCAGACACCATTTATAGAAACGATGTCCAGGAAAGAATGGGAAGCGCTGGCCAGACGATTCCCTGTGCTCGCGCAACGCGCGGCCTCAGAAGGCCCTCGTAGGACACGCGCACCGAGGGAACCAGCCAGGCCACCGCCAGGAATGGTTCGACCCCTTATAGCTGCTTGAAGGCGTTCCAGAAGTAAGGCTCGCGTCAGATTGCGAGTGATGGCCGAAGCCAGCTAGAAGTGAATGGCGCGATACGCTGAGCCAAGTCGCCCACCCCAGCAAAATTCTCAAATAGGCTTTTGCCGGTTAGTTGGGTAGTCATTGGCGGGAGGGGCATACGCTACAGCAAGCCGGCTCGCTTCGCGTCGGCGATGAACTGGAGTACGTTATCAGAAAACGATTCCTTATAGTCTGTGGTAAAGAAATTGATCCAGACAAACGGTAACAACCCGATCCATTGGATGCCCGTTCGACTAATGTTGTATCGATAACTCTGCTCTAAGCGGTTATCCACAAACACATCAAAGTGCGTCTCGAGTACAGTCCCTTCCGCGAAGCAGGGAATGATGGTCAACGTCCAATCCGATACTCGACAAAACGTGGAAGGTGGTGGACCGTCGGTCTGATAGGCATTGACATGCACACCAATTGCCGGCGAGTTAGGAGTGACGATGACTTTTATAAAGGGAGTGTACTTCTCAAGTGAGTCCTTCAGCAGTTGACTCGGCCACGGAATCTTTTCTTCATTGCTAACAGGAGGAAATCCTGCGAGGTAGGAGAATGAGAGAAACTCTAACCTGTCGTGCGTTTCAACAAGCGGTATGGCCGGCGCCCCGGCGGAACGATAGCTCAGAACTGTACAGGCCGAATTCAGGAGAAGCACATGTCCTAAGAAAATGAGACTGACGAGGGTGGGCGAATAACGTTTGATACCCATACGCATTCGAATCATGCGAGCATTCAGGGGGACAGCCCAAACAAGCCGTGCCTGTATACCATCTCATCAACAATTTGGCCACTTCCTTCCGCGCGATTCTCCCCTGTTCGCTGAAGATGAACAGGGCGGCGTGAGAACAAAGGGGGCGGGAGTCTTTTGTCATCGGACTGCGATGTCCGGGTTAGAAAAGACTCCCAACCCCATTATTCGACCCCATTGTTGTCATTCTCCGCAATAATTTGATTGCACGCTACCTCGCAGCCGAAGTAACATAATCGTTACCATCTTCATGCGCGAGATACGCATACTCGAATATCTTGACCTCAAGGCGCGTTCTCCATTTGCCACATGGTTCAAAGGCCTACCTGCTGTCGCCTCAGCAAAAGTGGCCGCAGCACTCTATCGGTTAGCTGCCGGGAACTGGTCGAACGTCAAGGGAGTTGGAGCTGGAGTGTTTGAACGGAAGATCGATGCCGGGCCTGGCTATCGCGTCTATTTCGGCAAGGATGGCGACAGTCTTGTGATCCTCCTAGGTGGCAGCACGAAGCAGCGCCAGCAACAGGCGATCGAGACGGCTAGAGTCCGGTGGACAGATTACCGTCGTCGTAAGGACACCAAGAAGACATAACAGGGAACGGGGGGGGGAACCTATGGCACTCACGCGAGAGTTCAGAAACACGGTGACGGCCCGCGCGGAGCGCGATCCCCGCTTTCGTGAGGCGCTGTTTACGGAGGCGCTGAATGCATATTTTTCCGGCGATACCACTGTGGGCAAGGCCATCCTCCGCGATCTGGTGAATGCCACCATTGGGTTTGAGGAGCTCGCCCTGACGCTCAAGAAGCCGAGCAAAAGCCTGCATCGGATGTTGGGTCCGAGTGGAAACCCAAGCACAGACAATTTCTTCAATATCCTGAACGCGCTCCAGAAGAAGGCTCGCGTCAGATTGCGCGTGACGGCCGAAGCCAGCTGAGAGTGAATGGCGCAGTACAATGGGCCGCGTCGCCCATTCACCAGTTCACATATCTTTCGTGTCAGTCATTCACGAATTCGACACCAATCTGCCGGGTCAGCGGGCCGAGCCCTCAGGGCATCGGCCCGCTTCTCGACCGCCTACGCCGGCCTAACTAGAGACCGGTTCCAGATCCTTGAGGCTGGAGAGTGCCTCTTTGATCACTCGCATCGTGTGCTCGATATCACCGTTCTTCTCACGCTTGGCATCTCGTTTGACATCACGCGGTTCTTTCTTCAGCACCGCCCCATGTTCCACCAGTGCCGCTCGGAACCGGCCCAGATAATATTCATAGTCGGTCCGCCCCAAGGTCGCGATCGCCTGATCCTTCTTCTCAAGCAACGCGCTCGTATAGAGCTGCCGTGCTTCCTCAATACGGGGAGCGGATCGACGGAGACGGCCTCCGGCTTCCTTGGCGGACGCCATCTCCCCCATTCGATCCCCCATGTCGAGCACCTTGTAGTCTCTGGCCAGCGGCGCGGCCAAGGCGACGCGTGCATGATAGGCC
>JAHBTD010000075.1 GCA_019638775.1 Fimbriimonadaceae bacterium
AACGGACGGTTGCCCGACTTGTCGATCGTTGCTTGAGCCGATTATCGGTGCCGGGTTTGGTGACCACCACGGTTGAAGAGGCAGTGTGGGTTGCCGAGTGGTGCCATCGGCGAGGCATTCCCTACCGACTGGATGAGCGCACGTACGCCTCACCTACCGTCGGTGATCCTATCTGTTTGATACAAATCGGATAAGGCGCGACATGGATTGTTGTGGTGGCGCTGTTAGACCCAAAAGCCCGGGCGTGGTTTATCCGGTCCGGAGAGGTACTGACGGGAATATCGAATATAGTTCTGGGCCGATTCCCTGATCCATGCGAGTTCCTGCTCGGTCACCGGGCGTTTGACCTTGGCTGGCGATCCCAGGATCAGACTCTTCGGGGGAACGATGGTGCCTTCTGTGACCAACGCTCCTGCGCCGACGACGGAGTCTTCCCCGATCACGGCGCCGTCCATGATGATGGCACCCATGCCGACCAGGACCCGGTTCTGAACGGTGCAGCCGTGCAGCACCACGTGGTGGCCGATCGTCACATCATCGCCGATGATGAGCGGGTGGGTGTCGTGCGTGACGTGCAACATGCAGAGGTCCTGGACGTTGGTCCGGTTTCCGATACGGATGTAGTTCACATCGCCTCGAATGACGGCGTGAAACCAGGCACTGCACTCTTCGCCCATCACGACGTCGCCGATGATGACGGCGGTGTCTTCGATAAAACAGGAGGAGGGAATAGTTGGCGTGATGCCCTGAAAGGTTCGAATCATGGGGCAATCTAGGACAGCTCCGGCTGGAATAGCAAGAGGCCTCGTTTGACAGACTTTTCCGGCCTTTCGTAGACTGACGGGCTATGGCTTCATCATTGATTACTCCATCACGTACGAAACGCACGAAACCCACCATCGGTTTTGTGAACCTGGGTTGTTCCAAGAACCAAGTCGATTCCGAGGTCATGCTCGGCACGCTGGTGGCCGGCGGGTTTCAACTGACCGGCGATGCCCGTGCTGCCGAAGTCGTGATCATCAATACCTGCGGCTTTATCGAAGAGGCCAAACAGGAGTCCATCAACAGCATCATCGAACACGGGCGCCTCAAAAAGTCAGGCTCCTGTCGGGTATTGATCGCCGCCGGGTGTCTGGCGCAGCGGTACCAGGGCGAACTTCTTAAGGAACTCCCTGAATTGGATGGGGTGGTCGGTACGGGCGAGTTCGGTCGCATCGCCGAAATTTGTCGCAGCCTCCTGGCTCCCAAAGCTCGTCAACAACGTGTCTGGCTCGGCCAGCCACCCTACTTGTACGATGCCGAGACGCCGCGCATCCGGCTGGGGACGCCCCACAGCGCCTACCTCAAAATTGCCGAAGGCTGTAACCGCAACTGTGCGTTCTGCGCCATTCCGATCATGAGGGGCAAGCAGCGAAGCCGCCCGATCGACTCGATCGTGGCAGAGGCGAAGCGGTTGGGGCAGGAAGGCGTGAAGGAACTCAACCTGATTTCGCAGGACACGATCAACTACGGCGTGGACATCGGGTTGAAGCAAGGCCTCACGGCGCTCCTGCGCGAATTGATCACGGTCGATGACGTACGGTGGATCAGACCCTTCTATTTGTACCCCCAGCAGGTCACGGACGAGCTGTTGGAGCTGTATGCCGGAGCGCCGCGTATCACGAAGTATCTCGACATGCCGTTGCAACATATCAGCGACCGCATGCTGAAGCGCATGCATCGGTTGGGTGATCGCAAACACATCACCAAGCTGGTTGAACGGATCCGCACGAAGATCCCCGGTGTGTTTTTTCGTACGGCGTTCATCGTCGGATTTCCCGGCGAGACCGATGAGCACTTTGAAGAATTGAAGCAGTTCATCCTCGACATGGAGTTCGATCGCGTCGCGGTCTTCCTGTATTCAGACGAAGAGGGAACGTCGGCGGTCGATCTCGATCACAAAGTCGAACAGGCGGTGATGGAGGAGCGGCGCAACGAATTGCTGGCGCTGCAGGAATCGATTTCAGAGTCCAAGAACCGCGAGTATCTCGGGCGTACGATCGAGGTGCTGATTGATGGAAAGTCTGAAGAATCAGATCGACTGCTTGAGGCCAGGCATGAGGGGTTGGCGCCGGAAATCGACGGGGTGGTGTATTGTGAACGCGGCGTCGGGAAGCCAGGCGACTTTGTGTCGGTAACGGTGACGGACGTGGCCGGGTACGATCTCATCGGGCAACCAGCCTCTGGGGTCGAGGCGCGGGCAACCTCCAGCGCGTCCCCGACCCTACTGATGCCCAAAAAGAGCGGGGCAGGCTACCGGTAGAGTGGTGCCGGCCGAAAGCCTGTCCACGCCGCTCGCCGTTACACCTTTGCGCTCAGATACAGCGATGCACCCCGTCGATTGATGAGAACCAGTACGGTCTGTCCCTTCTTCAGATGTGATGCCGCCTGATCATACTCCTTCACTGTCGTGACCGGCTTTCGGTTGATCTCGCGGATCACGTCGCCAGGCATCAAGCCCGCTCGCTCCGCATCGCTGTCCGGGTCGACCGCAGTGACCACGACTCCAGAGATCTTTCCCTTGAGTCCGAGCTCTTGCGCCGTATCACGATCCAGTTCCTGTACCGCGAGTCCCGCCAGGGGCTGATCAGAGGGCCCGGCCTCCGCCTTGGCCACCTGCGGATTGTCGGGCAACTCGGCGATGGTCACCACCAGCTCTTTTTCCTGGCCATCCCGCATCACCTTCACGGTAACTTTGCTGCCGACCGCACTTCGGGTCACCGCGCGTTGAAGCGTGACGGCGTCTTCGATCGAGGTGCCCTGAAATGAGAGGATCACGTCACCCTGTTTGATGCCGGCCTTCTCCGCCGGTCCCTCTTCCTTCACATCGGTCACCACGGCTCCGTTGCTGCCGGTCACGCCGAAGGACTTGGCGAGATCATGGTTCAGATCCTGGATACCGATGCCGAGGAATCCACGCACCACCTTGCCGGTCTTCACCAGACTTTCATAAATCGGTTTACTCATGCCCGTCGGGACTGCGAACCCCACGCCCTGATAGCCGCCGGTTTGGGAGAAGATGGCCGTGTTGATGCCGACGAGTTCACCTCTGGTATTCACG
>JAHBTD010000076.1 GCA_019638775.1 Fimbriimonadaceae bacterium
GGCACGCGTGTCGTCCGAGGCCGAAGGTGTGCGTCCGAGAAGCCATCAATTGTTGATGGTCACATTGGGCAACGCCGCGTGGATTGTGGACGTTGGCTTCGGAGGTCATGGATTACTTGAACCTTTGAGGCTGGTGCTCGGAGAGGAGGCGCGGCAGGGGCGTGAGCGCTTTAGGCTGGTGGCCGGTGAGCGAGATGAGTATCTCCTGCAAGGCAAGCGCGAGGGTGCCTGGCTGGACCTCTATTCTTTCGGGCTCGATGCCTGTCTCCCGGCGGACTACACCTTCGCCAGCTATTACCACTCACACGCACCGGATTCCCTGTTTATGCAGCAGCGCATCTGCACCATGCCGACGCCGGAGGGGAGAAAGACGTTGGTCGATAACCTGCTGAAGGTACGAGGAGGAGGTGACGCGCAGGAACGTCAGATAAGCGATGAAGAGTATCAGCAGCTGCTGCAGCAGCATTTCGGATTGATCATTAACGATCGCTTGAGGTTTTGAGATGGTGGCTTTCTACCGACCATACGGGGAGCCTTGGAGTGGGCCACTGTAGTCGCACCTCGTTTCGTACACATCCGCCGATCTCGTTTGGTAGGTCGAGCAACGCCGGCCGTTCTCATCCGAGGAGTGTCCGATCGGTGTCCTCATCGGCTGAGAGAAGAGGATACATCCACTTACCGAGCCGAACAGCACGATCAGCATGACGGCGCTGATCATGACCTTGCGGCTGCGTGCAGTTGTCGGTCCGACCTGTCTTGATGTCATTCGACGATTATTCAGGAATCCACGGCATCGAGGCAAGCTCCCCTCAGGTGCGCGAAGTACAGCTGTGCGTCGGACAGTCTATTCAATAGGTAGCCGCCGGCAGAAATGCCACTAGAACCATCCGCTTTCCCCGTTTGGATGCAATTGCTGCTGGCGTTCGTGCCCGCAGTTGCAGCCGCCTTCGCGGGAGTTGGTCTTTGGATCAATGCAGCTCAAGTTCGTCGCACCAATGCGTAGGCAAGAGGAGCCATTGTGGCAAAGTGCCTGGTGCGCTTCAGCAACGATGAAGACATGCAGGCGATTTATTGCAAGATTGAGTACTCGCGGTTCGACTACAACCAGCCGGAGTTTCATGATTCCTCCGAGGAGAAGCAACTCGACAAGTTGCTTATGCGCTTATCAACTGCTGCACTCTCATGGAGAGCGGGGCTGCTCCGGACAGAAGATCTTTCGCCCCTGCAATACTTGGTGCGTCGGGTCACTCGCGACCCAGGAGTTACGGCGTACCTGAACTTTGTATCGGAATGGTCATCACAGGTTGGCCTGGGAGAGCACCCATATCTTGCACTTATTGAGATGGCAAAGCGCTGGACCATGATGCCTAAAAACACCTCGCACGGGCCATGGTTGGCCTGTGGGTTCGATCGAAAGGTGTGTTGCAGGCTAGCCTTTGAGCATAAGCGAACTGAAAACTTGTGGGTTGGCTGCGCGGGTGAAGAGATTTTCCCGATAGCTAACAACACACCGCTCAAGTAACTGCAAGAGAAATACAAGGTTACGTTCGGCTCCATTTATCGCTGCATAGCATTTGGGGGAGCGTCTTTCCTCAGCCCAACATACAACCTGACCAGCAAGTTTGTGCACGAGGTAAAACTTGTGTCGGAAATCGCAAAGGTTGCTATGATGACGCGGCACAAGAACGTGAATAGTCTATCAATGACGAAGCTACCTGCCGCATTCGATGAAGGAGTAGCCGCCTATTTCAATCTTTAGACGTAACTTTGCGCGGAACCAGATCCGCGCGTTTAGCCGCGCAGGCTGGTTAGGTTGGCAGTAGGCCGCGCGGTACATTATCGAAAACTGAAGGGGTGGCCATGCTGCTATTCAAAACCTCCGGGGCGACACTCGACAGCGTCGTGAAAAATCAAAAGCATGCATTTGAGAGGCGGCCCCGGGACTGGCACATTGGCGAGATCGTCCTCGTCAGTAAGAACCGTAGAGATTGCGACAGGTGCGAGCGTCAAATTCAATATGTCATGACTCTCGATTCAATCCGCTCGATAGTGCCGGGCGAGTCTGAGCGTTACTGGCCCGGCAACGAAGGTCGGTGGCGTTATCTTGTTCTGTGTCGCGACACAAAGCGAATCAGCCGTCCCTTCGATTTGCGAGACGCGCTTGGAGCTTCCGAAAAGGAATACCGGGCAGTCATGACTTTCAAGCGCCTCACACCAGACCATGAAGCCAAGCTCCGCTATTTTTCAATGAATCGTGAGCCAGGACTCTTGCCATGAACCCAATCCAGGAACTTCAGAAAAGGCTACGGGCCTTTGTTGCTGCCCGCGAGTGGGAGCAGTTCCATTCACCTAAAAACCTTGCGGGCGGCCTGGCTACTGAGGCTGCGGAGATCCTTGAGATCTTTCTGTGGCTCACTGAGGCTGAGAGCTCCCAGTTGAGCACTGACAAGATCGCTCGTCTGAGAGAGGAGATCGGGGACGTACAACTTTACCTGGTAAACCTTGCCGACAAATTTGGACTTGACCCACTTGAGTGCGCGTCAGCCAAGCTGGAGGCCAATGAGGCCAAGTACCCGGCGGAGCGTGTGCGTGGCAGTGCCAAGAAATACAATGAGTATTAGTCAGTCGCGGACTAACGCCTGAGCTCGGGCCTGACTCATCCTGCAAACCGAAACTTTCGCCCTGGGTTGACTAAGCCAGCATACCGTTGTAGCGTTGGCCTGCGAAGCGCTGGGCTCGACTCCGTGCGCGCACGGCTCGCCCGGGCGAAACCATTGAGGGACTTGCTGGGGGCCTAACCGCCAGGCGTCTATGCACAGGCCTTGACGATGGTTGAGGAGAACCGGCGAAAGTCATCGAGGTGTGTGGTGATAATCGCGTTGAGGATATCGAGGTTCAGGCGGGCGTATTCGTGGACGGCCACATTCCGGAAGCCGACCATTCGCTGCAGCCGGCTCGCTAACTCAGCCGGGAGCAGCCCCGCTTTCTCTAGTAAGGCAAAAGCCTCCCTGCTTTCCTGCGGAAGTCCTAAGCCTTTCTGTCTGACGACATACATCGCGAGGTCAATGGCAGTTTCGCATGCGCGCTGCAGGTTGAGT
>JAHBTD010000077.1 GCA_019638775.1 Fimbriimonadaceae bacterium
TCCGTCGATCATCATTCCGATGCGTGGCCCACAAGTGCTCGATCTCCATGAACACAACGAGAAGGACACGACACAGCTGTCTGACCGGATTGCCGGGCACTTGCGGGACCACCTAGCGAGTGTGGGGAGCGAGGTCCAGTACGCGATCGGCGTCGATGTGATTGGGATCGGGCGTGGGGTGCGCGACCAATTGGTCAACGTGCAGAAATTGCGGGTGTTTTCGATCGATGTCTCGCAAAAGCCGTTGAACGAGGGCCGGTATCATCGCCTGCGGGATCAAATGTACTGGGAACTGCGGGAAGGGTTCATGGATGCGCTGGAAATCAGCCTCCGGATCATGAAAAAAGGTCAGCCGGTGACGGATGATGAGTTGATCGGGCAGTTGACGTCGATCCGGTGGGCGGAAGTCGATGGGAAGATCAAAATTCAAGGGAAAGGGCTCTCGTCGGGGATTCCGCATGTGCCGCCGTTGGCGAATTCGCCGGACAAGGCGGACGCATTGGCGATTGCCTGGTGGTTGTATAAGCACTGTACGTCCAAGATGCCGCCCGGGCAACGCCGGATGCGTCGGCAGCGGAACGCGAATACGGATGCGGCGTTGTTGGGGTTCCGATCGATGGCGGCGAGAATGGGAAGGGGACGATGAGACGACTCGAGGTTCGTTGCTGCTGTCAGCCGCAAAAGGTCTTGGGATCGCTGCCAGTGCCGGCAGATGTGGACTCGAGGACTTCGTTGACCTATCCAAAGATCTCAACGATGCCGATTGGATGGTTTCGTGCTGGCGACTTGCGAATTGAGACTAGACATCTCCCGGTGGCATGGATTCGGGTGTCTGGAGAGGCATCTCCTCGGCTGGCGATCAAGGCGGAAGGGATGACGATCGAAGAGCTACGAGAATTGCATGGATTTCAAGAGGTAGGTCGATGACAGGTGGAGAGGGGGTGGTGATCCGTGAAGGGCAAAAAGAAGAAGGGCAAAGGGGGCAAGTGCTAACCTTCAAGCAGAAGCATGAGATCCGTGAGCTGGCGCGGAAGGTCAAGGGGACCTACGTCCAGCTCATGCGACTCTGCAAGGAACTTGACATTCCACTTCCATCGTGATACTGCACAAGTACGCGTGCTAGCACTCGGTTGACCGTGTCAGTCCCCGCCGTTTTCGGCGACCTGCTGACAGGATTGCTTATCCTGTATGGCGACGGCCGCACCCCAGAAAAAATCCCGCTACTACGACAAGCTGGCCTCTGCCTCGGAGAAGGACAAGCTCGACTTTCTCGTCGATTCGGTTCGGAACGAGGACGAAGACTGTATCCGGTTGCGCCTGCACCGCATGGTCTACGAAGCGGTCAATCATCCGCTCAGGACCATGTACGAGCTCGAAAGCTCGCTGAATTATCAGTACACCGAAAACGAATTCTATACTGAAGCGGAGCTGGCCCAGTTTCTCGAACGTGGCCAACCGCCGACGCGACGCAATGAACTGACGCCGATTCTTGAGCGGATCGCCGGGCAGTTTATTCAAACGCGGCAGGTATGCAGCTTCCTCGGGCGCAATACGCCGGCCGACGACGGAGTCGGCGCGGTGCTCCAAGACACGCAGCGGTGGATTGATCAGACCAACCTCGCCGAGTTCGAGGAACAAGACCAGACCTGGGATGGGCTGGTCGGCGGGGTGGGCTGGATCAAGGCCTGGATCGAGCGGAACGAGCTCGGGCAACCCTGCGAGAAGTTCAAGAGCCGCAATCCCTTCACGATTTTCAAAGATCCCTACTCCCAGCGGTATGACCCGAACGAAGATGCGAAGTACATCTGCGAAGGCGCATGGATGGACGTCGAGGACGCCATTGAGCGCTGGCCGGACAAGGAAGATGAACTCCGGAACTTGACCGTTTCGAACGGGCTGGAGTTTTTCGGTGGATCAGCGGTCGACCCGTCGCTGTTGAATGACACCTACATGCAGAACTTGCCGACTGGCGGGCCGGTGCTCTCCGGAAACGGGCAGCGTCGACGCGTGCGGCCGTTCGAGGTCTGGTACAAGCGCAAGGTCAAGCTCTACTACATTTTCAAGGATGATGGCGTGCTCGCCGTGCCGGTGCCCGTCGACAACGACGAAGCGAAGGCGATCCTGAAGGACCTGAAAGGCTCCGACGGTGTCTACGCCGAGCCGGTGTGGAAAGAGCGGATGTATGTCGGGGTCATTCTCGGGAATATCCTCATCCATCATGACGTCTCGCCGCACGAAACGAACCGCTTCCCCTATGTGCCGTTTTACTCCGGCCTCAAGAAGAACGGGGCGCCGCTGGCCCTTGCGAGCCGGCTGGTGCCGATCGTCGAATCCATCAACAAGCGGGAAAGTAAGGCGCTGGCGCTGCTGACGAACCGGCAGATCGTTGCGGAAGAGAATTCCTTCGACGATTCCGAAATCCTGCAGACCGAGCACGCGAAGCCGGATGGGTTTCTGGAGGTCAAGGAAGGCGCGATCTCGGGCAATCGGATTCTGTTCCGCGACAATTTGGACATGGGCCAGGCACAGCTCGCGCTGCTCCAGGAGGATAAAGACGCCATTCGCCGGGTGTCTGGCCAGGGCAACGAGTCGATGGGGATGCCGTCCGAAGTACGTAGCGGGCTCGGGATCGCGAAAAAGCAGGCCATGGGGAACCTGATTGTGCTCCCGATGCAGAACAACCTGCGTCGGTCGCGGTACATGAAGGCGCGGCTCTCCTACGAATATACGAAGCAGTGGCTCACCGAGGAGATGGCGTTTCAGATCACCGATGATCCGAACGCGCCGCGTACCGTTCAGATTACGAAGAACCATATCAAGGCCCTCAAGGAACGGCTCTACGATCTCGTCATTACGGAGACGAAGGACTTCACGGTCTTGCGGGAACAGCAGGCCGAAATGCTGCTCCAGGCGATTCCAGCGCTGGCGCCGCTGGGACCGGCTTACATGAAGCTCGGCATTCAATTGACCGAGCTC
>JAHBTD010000078.1 GCA_019638775.1 Fimbriimonadaceae bacterium
AGAGAGTGCGGAGGTGCTGGAGAATATCAGGGCGTTGCTGAAATGAAGAAGGGGTGGCAACGTAAGAAGATCGGGGATTTGTGTACTGTAATTGCCGGTCAATCGCCGGAAGGCAAATTCTATAACTCTGACGGAAAGGGAATGCCCTTCTATCAAGGGAAAAAGGATTTTGGTGAAAAGTTCATCGGTCCTCCAACAACGTGGACGACTGAGGTCACTAAGATTGCCCAAGAGGGCGATATTCTGATGTCGGTTCGCGCGCCAGTCGGTCCGATAAACTTTGCTGACGGTGAAGTGTGCATTGGTCGAGGTTTGGCTGCCATCCGCAGCGGCACAGAGATAACACCTGAGTTTCTATTTTACCAACTGCTTCATTTGCGACCAGAACTTGCGGGAAAGGATGGCGCGGTTTTTCCTTCGATCAACAAATCAGATATCGAAACGGTAGACATCGCCTTCACGCTACTCTCCGAACAGCAACGAATTGTCGGTATCCTCGACGAGGCGTTTGACGGCCTCGCCCGCGCCACAGCCAACGCCGAACAGAACCTCCGCAACGCCCGCGCCCTCTTCGAGAGCCACCTGCAATCCGTATTCACTCAGCGATGGGAGGGGTGGGTGGAGAAGCATCTCGAAGACGTGGTGCATGCAAGCTGTCCTCTCTCATACGGAATTGTTCAGCCTGGAAACGATTATCCAAATGGTTTGCCTGTTGTCCGCCCAACAGATTTAGCCGCCAAAGTGATCACACTGGATGGGTTAAAGCGCATCGACCCAAAAGTCGCTAGAAGCTATGAGCGAACATCACTACGCGGGGGTGAACTTCTGCTTTGTGTGCGGGGCAGTACAGGTGTAGTTTCCGTGGCCGCACCAGAACTCATTCGTGCGAATGTCACGCGAGGCATCGTGCCAATTGTTTTTGAGCCCTCCTATGTCCGGCAAGATTTTGGATACTTCCTCATGGCCGCAGAAACAGTTCAGGGACAAATCCGGTCGAAGACCTACGGCGCCGCGTTGATGCAGATTAACATCGGAGACTTGCGGAAGATTGTTGTGTCTTTCCCCGTACTCAAGGAACAGGAAGAAATCGCGAACCGTCTGGACGCACTTGCCGCTGAAACCCAACGCCTTGAATTCATCTACCAGCAAAAGCTCGCCGCGCTGGGAGAATTGAAGAAGTCGCTGCTGCACGAAGCTTTTACGGGGCAACTGTAGGTACCGCACAATGAGCCGAACCTTTACCAACGTAGATGACAGAGTCCTGTGTGAAATCATCGCACAGGCCCGGCAGCGGTTGGTGTTTGTTGCTCCCGGCATCCGCCCACCAGTAGCACAGGCTCTCACTGCTGCCATGTCCCTCGTTCCTGGCACCGCTATTCATCTCGTGCTCGATGTTGATGCCGAGGTTTGCCGACTCGGTTACGGCGACAAGGACTTCAAAGGCATGCAGCTTTTGCAGGCCGCGGCAGCCAAACATAACCTCACGGTCAACCATCATCCTGGCATCCGCATCGGCCTGCTCATTGCCGATGACACGACTCTCATCTATAGCCCGACGCCAGAGTTGATCGAAACTGAGTCGCACTTGCCGGATAAGCCCAATGCAATCATCCTTCAGAATGAGCTTCCGCCCCAACTCGCGGACGCCTGTGCAGTCGGCAGCAGGGGTTTTGCAACTCTTGAGATAGGGCTGGACCCGATTGACAATCGAGCAGTGGAAGCGGTGAAGGAAGATTTGCAGGTTCGCCCTCCGAAGGAGTTCAACGTCGCCCGCATTGAGCGCGTGTTCAGCTCGATGCTGCAATATGTTGAATTGACCATTGAGGATTACAAGCTCACCCGCCGCTCGCTCCTGCTGAACCCAGAACTGTTTGGTGTTCGTGATGTTGAGGTGGTTCGCCGCCTGACCAACCGATATCACTTATTCTCCGAAACCGATGCTCTCATGGTTGACATCCCGCACATAGATGAAACCGCCAAGCCCGATCCCAAGAAGCCTAAGGAAAAATTTGGCCCGCTGAGCATTGACAGGGAACGCAACCGCATTAAAAAGCGGTTCGTGATTGAGGCTGGGCGATACGGGACACTCATCCTGCGGCGAAACGTGCCCGACTTTGAGAGAGAACTCAAAGTGCTCGAAGCCAAGATTTCAGAATACCGGACGGCAGTGCAGGAACAGATTAAGATGCGCACCCAGGAAATCGTGGACGAGTTATTAACTGCCTTGCTCGAACGGTTGAGGGCTGCTCCGCCGGACCACTGGCACTCGCGCTTTCTCGGGAAACAACCGACGAATGAGGACATCAAACGCCTCTTCCACGAAGATGTTCAAGGTGAGGTCAACCGGGTCAAAACCGATTTTAATCCGAAGGTGTTTACCGCCTATAAGGATGTCACTTATCAGACATTCAACGACGAGAAGTTTCGGGAGTTGATGGAAAAACGCTTTGGCAAGGAAGCTATCGCCGCCATTTTCAATGAACACGACGCTGCGCCGGAACAACCGCAGGAACAGGAATGAACGAAGCCGAAACCCAGGCCGAGCGTATCGATCCCGCTCTTAAGGAGCCACAAACTCACTGCGCTGGGCGAATTGAAGAAGTCGCTGCTGCACCAGGCCTTCAGCGGGAATCTCTGATGACGAACGTACTGGAGACGTGATGGAATCCCGAAACGGGCAACTACTAAAGATTTCTTAACAGTTCAAACCGAAGGTAAGCGCCTGGTACAACGGATTCTTGAATAAACCGGAACTAGACAACCCTGACATGGATGGCGACTTGAGCGAGATTAGTATCTACGAAGCCACAAACGGCAGCATCGAAGTGCGGCTTGAGCGCGACACCGTC
>JAHBTD010000079.1 GCA_019638775.1 Fimbriimonadaceae bacterium
CTACCAGAAGTAGGTAGCCTAACCGTAAGGAGGGCGCTTACCACGGTAGGATTCATGACTGGGGTGAAGTCGTAACAAGGTAGCCGTATCGGAAGGTGCGGCTGGATCACCTCCTTTCTAGAGATCATCTGACTGATCAAGTACTCACAGCCTATCGGTTGTTTTAGCAGTCCTCAAAAGGGGGTCTGTAGCTCAGCTGGTTAGAGCACACGCTTGATAAGCGTGGGGTCGTAGGTTCAAGTCCTACCAGACCCACCAGCGATTTGCGGTGGTGGGAAAATCGTGATCGGGGGTGTAGCTCAGTTGGGAGAGCGCCTGCTTTGCAAGCAGGAGGTCATCGGTTCGATCCCGTTCACCTCCACCAATCCTAGAGGGCAAGAGTTTAGAAGCGAGCGAGCTGAGGTTTGCTGGGTTCTGGGCTTTTTAGCCGGAGGCTGTTGAGTTCTTTAACAATTTGGAAGAAGTAAAGTGTGTTGGCTCGCAAGGGCCGACGCATGGGTTGTGATTGTATCTACTCTCATTCTGTGGCTTACCAGCGCACGGGATGGGGGCACAAGCGCGAGTGTCCTGTGCCTGGTTTTACCGCGAGGTAGAGCTTAAGGTTATAGGGTCAAGCGAATAAGTGCATGTGGTGGATGCCTTGGCGATCACAGGCGATGAAGGACGTTGCAGCGTGCGAAAAGCCACGGGGAGCTCGCAAACAAGCTTTGATCCGTGGATGTCCGAATGGGGAAACCCGGCCCGCAAGGGTCACTCCCACCTGAATACATAGGGTGGGTAGAGCGAACCCGGTGAACTGAAACATCTAAGTAGCCGGAGGAACAGAAATCAACCGAGATTCCGAAAGTAGTGGCGAGCGAAATCGGAAGAGCCTGCACAATTTAGCCATTACGCTAGCAGAGCGGTCTGGAAAGACCGGCCATAGTGGGTGATAGCCCCGTATGCGAAAGCCTGGTGGTGGAACTGAGTGTGCGACAAGTAGGGCGGGACACGTGAAATCCTGTCTGAAGATGGGGGGACCATCCTCCAAGGCTAAATACTCGTGATCGACCGATAGTGAACCAGTACCGTGAGGGAAAGGCGAAAAGAACCCCGGGAGGGGAGTGAAACAGATCCTGAAACCGCATGCATACAAACAGTGGGAGCCCCTGCTTCAAGCGCCTTCGAAGTTCTTTCGAGGCGCATCGCGTAGCGATGCGACTCAAAAGTATTAAGAAGGAGTGAAACGGATGTCATATCCGTTTCGAGGTGGGGGGTGACTGACGATTCGAGCGTAAGCGAGAAGCGTCGGGCAGCCCTGCGAGAACACCCGGAGGGTGTTTGAAGCAGGGGTGACTGCGTACCTTTTGTATAATGGGTCAGCGACTTACATTCAGTGGCGAGCTTAACCGCATAGGGGAGGCGTAGCGAAAGCGAGTCCGAACAGGGCGATTCAGTCGCTGGGTGTAGACCCGAAACCAGATGATCTACCCATGGCCAGGATGAAGGTTGGGTAACACCAGCTGGAGGTCCGAACCCACTACCGTTGAAAAGGTAGGGGATGAGCTGTGGGTAGGGGTGAAAGGCCAAACAAATCTGGAGATAGCTGGTTCTCTCCGAAAGCTATTTAGGTAGCGCGTCGTGTATCACTTCTGGGGGTAGAGCACTGTAATGGTTGTGGGGGTCATTGCGACTTACCGCGCCATAGCAAACTCCGAATACCGGAAAGTGCGAGCACGGCAGACAGACTTGGGGTGCTAACGTCCTGAGTCGAGAGGGAAACAACCCAGACCGCCGATTAAGGTCCCGAAGACACAGTTAAGTGGGAAACGAGGTGGGAAGGCTTAGACAGCCAGGAGGTTGGCTTAGAAGCAGCCATCCTTTAAAGAAAGCGTAATAGCTCACTGGTCGAGTCGTCCTGCGCGGAAAATGTAACGGGGCTCAAACTGTGCACCGAAATCGCGGATATGTACTTGTACATATGGTAGGAGAGCGTTCCGTAGGCCGTTGAAGGTGGGGTGTGAACCCTGCTGGAGGTATCGGAAGTGCGAATGCTGACATGAGTAGCGATAAAGCGGGTGAAAGGCCCGCTCGCCGAAAGCCCAAGGTTTCCTGCGCAACGTTCATCGGCGCAGGGTGAGTCGGCTCCTAAGGCGAGGCCGAAAGGCGTAGTCGATGGGAAACAGGTTAATAGTCCTGTACCTTTATGCAATGCGATGGGGGGACGGAGAAGGTTAGGTGGGCCGGGTGTTGGACGTCCTGGTTCAAGCGTGTAGGCGTGCCCGATAGGCAAATCCGTTGGGCTTAGCCGAGGCGTGATGACGCAAGACTCTTTTGAGTCCCAAGCCACTGAGACCCCGCTTCCAGGAAAAGCCTCTAAGCTTCAGTTGCATGAAGACCGTACCGCAAACCGACACAGGTGGGCAGGATGAAGATTCTAAGGCGCTTGAGAGAACTCAGGAGAAGGAACTCGGCAAATTAGCACCGTAACTTCGGGAGAAGGTGCGCCCCGGTAGTGTGTAGCGGCTTGCCCGTGAAGCGCGATGGGGTTGCAGTGAATTGGTGGCTGCGACTGTTTAATAAAAACACAGCACTCTGCAAAGGCGAAAGCC
>JAHBTD010000080.1 GCA_019638775.1 Fimbriimonadaceae bacterium
ATTTTCCCCCGACACTCCCCGCCAGAGTCCAGGTACAGCCGCCCATTCTCCTACAGGCTGTAGCCGGCGGAGAGCCGGGACGTTGTGCTGTATGGCGTGGTGATTTGGAGGATTGCTACTATCAGAAAGCCATCCATCGCGTTCGGCCAAGTTCAAGTTTGGCAGATTCGGACTTTCTGGCGTACTGGATTCGCCTGCAAGCGCTTACCGGAGCATTCGATGATCGGAACGCTAAGACAACCATCGCTCACCTGCCGCTCATTCGATTAGGTCAGATGCTCGTTCCAGCGATCGCCGTGGAAGAACAACGGCGCTTCGCCGCCCGCCTGAAAGCTCAACTGACCGAGCTCGATACAACTCAGCAAGCCGCAAGGGCGCAACTCCAAGAGATCGATCGCCTCCCCCAACGCCTCCTCACCCAAGCATTCAACGACGTAGAGGCCAGGCCATGACCACTACGCCGCAACCCCCCGATTTTGCCGACATCGCGCAACTGATTGCCACGGCCCGGGAACGTGCCGTGCAGGCGGTCAATACCACGCTGATCGAGTTGTATTGGCAGATCGGCGAACACATCAGCCGAAAAATTGCCGCCTCGGAATGGGGCGATGGCGTGGTGGATCAACTGGCCCGCTATCTGGCCCAGACGCAACCGGGACTGCGCGGGTTTACCCGCCGAAACCTGTTCAGAATGCGGCAATTCTATGAGGCCTATGCGGGCAATGAATTAGTGTCACCACTGGTGACACAATTGCCGTGGACGCATCACCTCATCATCCTGAGCCAGAGCGAGCGGGCGGAGGAACAAGCGTTCTATGTGCGTCTGGCGGTACAGGAGAAGTAGAGCAAACGGCAGCTGGAGCGCCAGTGCAAGGCGGCGCTGTTCGAGCAAGCGCCTAGGCAGTTCAACGTGATCCTGACCAATCCGCCCTTCGGCGGCAAAGAGGGGAAGGACGCGCAGAAGAATTTTGCCTTTGAGACCAGCGCCACGCAAGTGCTGTTTCTGCAGGACATTTTGGCGGAGTTGGCTCCCGGCGGTACCTGCGCCATGGTGCTGGACGAAGGGCTGCTCTTTCGCACCAACGAGAGCGCCTTCGTGGAGACCAAGCGCAAGCTGGTAGACGAGTGCGATCTCTGGGCCATCGTCAGCCTGCCGGGGGGCGTCTTTTCCACGGCTGGCGCGGGCGTCAAAACGAATTTGTTGTTTTTCACCAAGGGCAAGAAGACCACACGGATCTGGTACTACGACCTCTCGCCGGTGAAGGTGGGTAAGAAGACCCCGCTGACGTTGGCGCACTTTGGTTTTACTCCAACCGGAGCGCTGCTGGACGATGTGGCCCTGCCCGCTTCCTTGGTGGCGGAGTGGCGGGTTGACGAATCGAACAGCGGTACACGGTTTCCCAGTTATGCCCGCCTCCTTCTGCAGCGAGGGACGCCTAAAGGCGAAAGCCGCTACTCTTGGACGGTGGACTTCGCGGCGCGCCGCGCGAAGGCGCGCGACGAGATGCAGCCGTTGCTGGATGGGGCGGCCAAGATCAAGGCCGAAGTGGTGGATCTGAAAGAGCGGCTGAAGCGCCTGAAGAAAAATAAAGCCGGCGAGAAGGCGCTTACGGCGTTGGAGGTTCAGATTCGCGAGAAGGACAAGGCTGTGCGCGAGTTCGAATCGCAAGCGGCGGCCATCGATGCGGCAGTGTTCGACCTCAAGGCGGTGAACCCCAACGCGGTGACCGTGGTCGATCGGCGCACGCCGGTCGAGATTATTGCCAACATCGACGCGCAAGGCCGCATCGTGGCAGAGGCGTTAGGGCGCTTGAAAGACCTGCTGGTCGCCGACGTGTCGGTGGCAGAGGGATAGAATCAGGAAGACGCTTGAGTGTCGGCGAGCATTGGCCCCCCCTCGTTTGAGTCCCCCTCTTCTCTTCTGCTACAAGAGCAGCCAGCTGCGGGCCGGTCGTTCGACGGCGGGCACCGGAGTATCACAAGGAGGAATGCGCGATGAGTGACGATCTGTTGAAGTATCTTGGTCCGTTGGCTGCGTTGGCCGGCGTGTGGGAAGGCGACAAGGGCGACGACGTGGCGCCGTCGGACGATCGCGGCACGGAGCGTAACCAATTCCGTGAGCGGATGACGTTCGAGCCGTTCGGCCCTGTGAAGAATCATGAACAGCAATTGTACGGCTTGCGATACTCGACCGTGGCCTGGCGTCTGGGCGAGGACGCGCCGTTTCACGAGGAGACCGGGTACTGGCTCTGGGATGCGGCCGCAAAACAGGTGCTCCGGTGTTTTATCGTGCCGCGGGGAGTCACGGTGCTGGCCGGGGGTACCGTGGAACCGGAGGCCACGTCGTTTCAAATTGCCGCGGAGGCCGGGTCTGACACGTATGGGATTTGCTCCAACAAGTTTCTCGATCGGGAATTTAAGACCGTGCGCTACGAGCTCACGGTGACCGTGCACGGCCGCGACAGCTTCAGCTACAGCGAAGACACGCAGCTCAAGATGAAGGGCCGCGACGAACTGTTCCATCACATCGATGCGAATCGAGTGACCCGAGTCCGGTAACGTGGTTCAGGTATG
>JAHBTD010000081.1 GCA_019638775.1 Fimbriimonadaceae bacterium
ATCAACTTGGCCGTCTCGTATTTCGCCTTGCCGAAGAGTCCGACTTTCGCGCTGTCGTATTCAAAGGTGACATAGATCCGGGCGGGATAATCGTCGCCCGCCTTTTTGGCGACATCGCCCGCCTTGAGCACGTTGGAGACTTTCCACTGCCATCGAATGATCGGATAGTCCTTGGGGTCGATGCGAATTTCTCGCGTCATGCCTGAGGAGGAGGCCT
Source organism: Fimbriimonadaceae bacterium (assembly GCA_019638775.1). Classification (NCBI taxonomy): domain Bacteria; kingdom Bacillati; phylum Armatimonadota; class Fimbriimonadia; order Fimbriimonadales; family Fimbriimonadaceae; species Fimbriimonadaceae bacterium. The sequence goes on from JAHBTD010000081.1 coordinate 218, forward strand.
GGCTGGACGCTTTGACGACGACCTGTTCCCCTTCCTTCACAAGACCGTAGGTGGTGTGCTGCGGGATCTTGGGGAACGTGAGCGGCTTCCAGCCGTCGGGCCAGGGGCCTCCTGGCGCGGCGGCCGAGAAGGCGCCGATCGTCTGGGTGTCCGGCGAGTTGGCGTCCAGTCGGTCCGGATCTCCCAGAATCATTCCGACCAACAGGAACGACGAGAGGCCGACGATCAGGGAAGACGTTGCTGGTGGCATCGCCTGTGTCCTTTGAAATCCACGAGGTGCATAAGTTCTCCTGTTCCCGGGCAGGGCAACCCTACCGCCGCATCCATGCAAACAACTTGATCAAGAACTCTCTGGTCCTCTGCGTGAAGTGGGCTTTTCGCCAGAGATTGATCACCTTTTTGTTGACTTCGGCCTGTGTCGGATAGGGATGGATGGTACCCGCGATCGCCTTGGCCCCTGCTCCCGTTTTCATCGCGACCGAGAACTCGCTGATCATCTCCCCGGCATGGGCCGCCACGATGGTCGCCCCCAGAATCTTGTCGGTTCCCTTTTGAATGTGGACCCGAGCAAAGCCTTCGTCCTCTCCGTCCAGAATCGCTCGATCGACCTCGTCCAACGTGTACGTGTAGGTTTCCACTTCAATGCCCTTCTCCTGAGCCTCCTTCTCATACATGCCGACATGCGCCACTTCCGGTTCGGTGAAGGTACACCAGGGCATGACCAAAGAATCGACACTGGCGTAGCCCAGACCGAAGGGATGCGGGAACAAGGCATTCTGGATGACGATTTGTGCCATGGCATCGGCGGCATGCGTAAACTTATAGCGCGAGCAGACATCGCCTGCTGCATAGATCGAGGGGTTGGTGGTCTGCAGTCTGGCGTTCACCGTGATTCCGTGTTTGTCGTATTCGACACCGGCCGTCTCCAATCCGATCCCGTCCACATTCGGCGTCCGCCCGGTACCGACAAGAATATCGTCGACGGTCACATCGTAGTGCCGGCCATGCGAATCGACGATCAACCGTTTCCCGCCGTCGGACTTCTCCACCCTGAGATCCTTTCCGCAGCAGAGCAGGGTCACGCCGTCGCGGATCATCTGTTGCTCGACGATCTCGGCCGCGTCGCGGTCCTCGTTCGGCATGATGCCGTGCATGGCTTCGATGAGGGAGACCTGACTGCCGAAGCGGGCGAACGATTGTGCCAGTTCACAGCCGATGGGGCCGGCGCCGATCACCCCGAGACGTCGAGGCAGCTCCGTCAATGAAAACACGGTTTCGTTGGTGAGATACCCGGTCTCCTGCAGTCCCGGAATCGGAGGTGCCGATGCCCGGGCGCCGGTGCAGACGGCGGCTTTCACGAAGGTCAGGGTGCGATGGCCCGACGGTCCTTCCACCTGGACGGTCGTGGGTCCGGTGAATCGCCCGCTGCCGAGATAGACGTCGACGCCCAGTTTGGCGTAGCGCTGAGCGGAGTCGTTTGCACTGATGCGCGCCCGCAGTTTTCGCATGCGCGCCATGACGGCGCCGAAGTCATAGGTCACGCCGGGCGGCACATGGAGGCCAAAGTCCGTGGCCCGCCGGAGATCGGCCCACGCTCTGGCTGCCCGGATCACGCCCTTCGACGGGACGCAGCCGACATTGAGACAGTCGCCGCCCATCAGATGCTGTTCAATCAGTGCCACCTTGGCTCCCAGGCTTGCGGCCACGACTGCGGTGATCAATCCGGCCGTCCCTCCTCCGATGACGACAATGTTGTAGCGCCCTGCCGGCTCGGGATTGACCCACTCGGCCGGATGCACATTCGCAACCAGTTGCTGGTTGTACTCGTCGTGCGGAAGCATGAGAGGTTGCTGGTGCTCAGTCTTTCCGGCAATGCGTGGAGGCGGCTCTGTCGTCATAACGTGGCATCCTTCGGTGTAGGGAGGGACACAATATACCAGTCCTCATGTCGAGGCGACTGCGTACTTCTTATAAACCGCCGGCACGAGGGCGAGAAGCCCCAGCCCGCATTATTCATGAGAAGTTCTCCTGCAACCGCCGATACGCTGCTGCGACAAGCCGGCGTACGGCTCTGCGGCATGTCGGCGGGAGGGCTCTCCCCTGGCGGCTTCAATGTACGGCTGCAAGTATGCCATGGACCAACACAGGGCCGCTGCGTTTTCCGAGCGGGGCGACCGTTGCGATCGCCCCGCTCGGGGCACCGCCGCTACCGGATCG
>JAHBTD010000082.1 GCA_019638775.1 Fimbriimonadaceae bacterium
GACGTATGTTCGAACACATTGGTGCGACGCGTTATGCGCTCTGGGTGTTGCTGCTGGCCATGTCGGCGAGCGGAGGTCCGGCCGCTGCATACGAAGAAATCACCGTCGCCGACGGAGGAACCGTCAGCGGAAGAGTCACCATGGTCGGCAAGGTTCCTCACCCCAAGGGGTACAACCTCACGACGCTTCCCGATGCGGTGTACTGCGGCCGGATTTCGGACGGGCAGGGCTGGCGCTTGATGCAACCGTTTCGAATCGGTCTTTCCGGAGAGTTTCAGGAAGTGGTCGTCTATATCGAATCCATCGAACGCGGAAAACCGTTCCCTGCATTTACGGCCCCGCGCATCGAGGCGATCGATTGCCGGTTCCTTCCGTTCCTCAGTCTCGTCCGTGATCGGCATGATGTGTCGGTGGTGAACATGGACCCCGCCATGCACGACATCCAGGCCTATGAGACGTCGCATCTAGGACCGCGCGTCCTGTTCAATTTGCCCTTGCCGATCAGTTCCAGATATCCGGCCCAAGCCCAGCTGAGCGCGCAGGTTTCGAAGCATTACGAGGGCACTCCGGTGACGGGAACCGTTCATATGACGAAGGGGCGTAACATGTTCGTGATGCAGTGCGGCTTCCATGCGTACATGGAGAGTTGGGGATTGGTGATGGATCATCCCTACTATGCGTTGACCGATAGTGACGGGCGGTTCCAACTCTCAGACATCCCGCCCGGCACCTATGTAGTCAAAATCTGGCATCCCTACGTCCGGGAAGAGATTGTGCAGACGGTCACGGTCGAACCGAAAGGCCGGGCAACACTGAATGTGAATGTGCCCGCTCCCGCGGGCCGACTGTATGCCAATCAAATGGTGGAGAACCCGTATGTTCGTTACCAGATCACGGGTGCCGAGCAGACGGCAATCGTGCCGACGTTGGAAAAGCAGACGTACCGGTGAGAGTGGTGAAAGGCGTTCAGGATCGATCGTCAGCGCTGAAATGTGCCGGACGGGGTTCTAGCCGATTCGTCCGGTCATGAGTTCAAGGGAGTTCCGATAGCCTCGCGACGATCATGGGTGTTCACTGAACACCGCGTGAAATCGGGGCGACATATCATCCGGGGCGACATACCAAATGGTTCGGTGTATGGGGAGGCTGCGATGCGTCGATATCTCATTCCAGCAGGGGCGGTCCTGTGCGTAGTGGTGATGAGCGGCTGGATCGGAGCCCAGGAGTTTCGCGGGAATCCCGACAAAGGCGAGGCGGTCTACAAGGCACAGTGCCTCAGGTGTCACGGCAGGCTCGGAGACGGGAACGGACCGGATGCCCAGGGCTTGATCGTGCAGCCCAAGGACTTTCACACGTTGCCGTCCCGCGGCCGAACCGATTTCGAGTTGCTGATCGCGATTTCGAACGGGGTCCTGTTCAGCCCGATGCATTCCTGGAGGGGGCGACTGAAGGATCAGGAGATGTTGGATGTCATTCAGTACATTCGTGCCTTGGCCCCCGAGCGGGGGACGTCGTGATGTCATGCATGGATTCCCTCCCTCGTTAGCCTGCACCTGACCGCGCCGCTTGGGGGCGGTCAGGTGAGTGCCTCAAGAAAATTTATTCAACATGCTGAATCCTTTCGTTCCAGTTTGACCCTAACAGGACAGCGTGAGGAAAGGCTGTGTGGCAGACGCGCTGTGGCGTGATGCGCCAAGCGGGGAGGCAGGTCTGTAGCGTTTGTCGTCAGGCGGGTATGATGGTAGTGATTGCCGGTCCCGATGGAACCGTCTTTTGTTTCGCCCTGTTGTGACCGGCGTGGTATGTAGTTTGCGAGAGTCGCTACGTATGAGACCAATACTATCGATCGCCGTCGCGATGGTCCTGTTCCTCGCAGGCTGTGTCGACTCGAAGGAGACACGAAGCGGTGCGCCCTCTGCCCTGAACCAATTCGAGCCTGAGAGGCTCGATGCGCTGTTCAGTCACCCTTCCCCCGATTCCATCCCCGGCGGACAACGCGGAGAGCAGATCCGGTTAGGCTATCAGCTGGTCGTCCATACTCAGGAATTTGCCGCGCCCTACGTAGGCAACCGACTCACCTGTGCGAATTGCCATTTAGACGCAGGGCTCGATCCCAATTCAGCGTCCTACGTCGGCCTCTCGCGGGCCTATCCCGAATATCGTGCGCGGACCGGGCGCGTCGTGACGCTGGCCGACCGCATCAATGACTGTTTCGAACGCAACTTGAACGGCAAGCCGATTCCGCAAGACAGTCACAAACTGCAAGCGATCGTCGCCTATATCGAATGGTTGTCGAAGGATGTGCCGGCCGGCAGCCGGATGGCCTGGCGGGGGATTCCCACCATTCAATCGCCCAAGCCGCCGGACGCGGTGAATGGAGTCAAGGT
>JAHBTD010000083.1 GCA_019638775.1 Fimbriimonadaceae bacterium
CATCTGGAATAACCAAAGCAAAGAAATACTGAACAACCGGATTGTTCCTTAATCTAGGCTGAAACTATACATCGCTCCCGTCGAAACGGGAGCGATACTCGCAAAGCGTGCATGTAAGGGAGTAAAAGCAGGCACATACAGCGGGAAAATAGTAAAAGACAAGAAAGGAATCGTCATGTTTTCACAATTAATATCACACGAAACAAACGAAGGGAGAGTCTAGTGAGCAGAACAGACGAAATTATAGCAGCGGCGAAAATGCCGCCCGAAGCAGTCAGAATGTCAAGATACATAGATGCGGTATATTTTCCGATTCTGTGTATTCTATTAGTAGGTACCTTTCACATGCACTTCATGCTGTTAGCGGGTGACTGGGACTTCTGGCTTGATTGGAAAGATCGGCAATGGTGGCCGGTAGTAACCCCGATAGTAGGCGTAATGTACTGTGCGGCGTTGATGTACTATTTATGGGTAAACTATCGTTTACCGTATGGTGCGACATTATGTATTGTTTGCCTGCTGGTAGGCGAATGGTTAACACGCTACTGGGGTTTTTACTGGTGGTCACACTACCCGATCAACTTTGTATTGCCATCGACCATGATACCCGGTGCACTGATGCTTGACACGATCATGCTATTGACGGGCAACTGGCTGATTACAGCATTACTGGGTGGTGGATTCTGGGGTTTATTCTTCTATCCTGGCAACTGGCCGATTTTTGGTCCGACCCATCTGCCGGTGGTAGTTGAAGGTGTACTGCTGTCAGTAGCGGACTACACAGGTTTCTTGTATGTACGTACAGGTACGCCGGAATACGTGAGATTGATTGAACAAGGATCACTGAGGACATTTGGTGGCCATACGACCGTGATAGCGGCATTCTTCTCGGCGTTTGTATCCATGCTGATGTTCTGCGTATGGTGGTACTTTGGCAAAATCTACTGCACTGCATTCTTCTATGTGAAAGGCGAAAGAGGCCGTATTTCAATGAAGCACGACGTAACGGCATTTGGTGAACCAGGATTTGCACAGAGGATCAAGTAATGAAAATAAAAAACATCTTAAAAGTTGGCGTCATGGGATTATATGGCGCAGCAGTAGGAGCGGCGACACTGGCACTGACAGTAGCGGTAGACGTAACACCGGTAGCAGCGCATGGTGAACGTTCACAAGAACCATTTCTGCGTATGCGTACCATCCAATGGTACGACATGAGATGGGAGCCGAAAGTCACCAAAGTGAACGACATAGCGACCATGACCGGTAAATTTCACCTGGCGGAAGATTGGCCGCGTGCAGTAGGAAAGCCGGAACGTGCATTCTTCAACGTTGGTAGTCCGAGCCCGGTATTTGTACGTTTAAGCACCAAGCTGAACGGCGAACCGACCTTCATTTCAGGGCCATTGGTCATAGGCCGTGACTATGAATTTGAAGTCAGACTGAAAGCGCGTATACCAGGACGTCATCACATGCACGCGATGGTTAACGTCAAAGAAGCGGGACCGATTGCAGGGCCAGCGTCATGGATGAACATAACCGGCAACTGGGATGATTTCACCAACCCTATAACGACATTGACAGGTCAGACGATCGATAGCGAGACATTCAACTTTGCGAACGGTATATTCTGGCACGTCGTTTGGACAGGTCTGGGTATATTCTGGATTGGCTACTACGTAGCACGTCCGATGTTCCTACCGCGCAGCCGCGTACTGTTGGCACATGGTGACGAACTGCTACTGGATCCGATGGATCGTAAAGTAGCGTGGGGTGTAGCGATACTGACCTGTGCGCTGGTATGGGGTGGTTATCGTTATACGGAAAGCAAATATCCGTACACCATACCGATACAAGCTGGTGAATCGAAAGTAGAACCATTGCCGATCGAGCCTAATCCAGTAGCGATCAAAGTGACACATGCAAACTATGACGTACCTGGTCGTGCATTACGTGTAACGATGGACATTACCAACAACGGAGATACAGCGATCAACATTGGTGAATTCACCACAGCGGGTGTACGTTTTGTAAACGCACTGGGACGTGAGCACCTTGATCCGGATTATCCAAGAGAACTGGTAGCGACGGGTTTGACATTGGATAATGAAGCATCGATTGAGCCTGGAGAAACTCGGGAAGTCAAGATGGAAGCCAAAGATGCATTATGGGAAGTACAACGTCTGATGGCGCTGTTGGGTGACCCGGAAAGCCGTTTTGGTGGTTTATTGATGACATGGGATGAAGAAGGCAATCGTTATATCAACAGTATTGCTGGAGCAGTGATTCCGGTCTTTACAAGACTGTAAGAAATAGCGAAGTAACAAGAGACCGGTACACCACTGTCGGAAGACAGCCGGTGTACCGGTTTTTTTTAGCAGAGA
>JAHBTD010000084.1 GCA_019638775.1 Fimbriimonadaceae bacterium
ACAGTTTTTAGAATGCTCGGTGTATCAAATGGTTTCCCCGTTTTGACTGCCAAAACAGATACTTGTGTGCCTTCCACTGATTCGATGGATTCGAGGGGTATTGGTCGATTTTGAAAATTTTTAGCACAAATTTAGCACAGGCATGTGGACTGCACCCCTAGATTGAGACAGCCAACATTGGCACACTTGCACCAGGAGGGAGGCAAGTGGCCAAGAAGCGCGTGGGCAAATTTCCGAAGGCGTTTCGGCAGTACGCGGTCATGCGGTTGAAGCAGTGCGACAACATCGTGGCGCTGTCGAAGGAGTTAGGCGTCCATCGGCGGCTGTTGTATACGTGGCGCGATCAGTTGGAGCCGGCGGAAGAAGGCGAAGGACCTCCGCCGAATTCCCGGGAAGCGACGCTCCGCAAGGAGGTCAGCCGACTGAAACGGGCGGTGGCGGACAAGACGCTGGAGGCGGATTTTTTCGCCGGTGCCTTGCGAGAAGTAAAGGCTCGACGTCAGCGGAGCGGCGATGCTGGCGGGACGGCATCTACGCCCACATCCGAGGCGTAATGTCGCAGCAAGGCAGCCTCAGTATCGAGCGCATGTGTCAGCTGGCGCCGGTCAGTCGGGCGGGCTTCTATCGGTCACTGCAGGAGTGGCATCCGGTCGAGGAGGAGATGGCGGTGCGTGATGCCATTCAACACATCGCCCTGGCGCATCGCCGGCGGTATGGCTATCGGCGCATCACGGCGGAGTTACGGCGGCGCGGCCTCCTGGTGAATCATAAGCGCGTCGCCCGGCTCATGCGAGAAGACAACCTGTTGGCCGTTCAGCCGCGGGCCTTTGTCACCACGACGAATGCACAGCATGAGTTGGAGGTGTATCTCAATCTCGCCAGCCGGCTCACGTTGACGGGCCTTAATCAGCTGTGGGTGGCAGACATCACCTACATTCGCCTGCGCACGGAGTTCGTCTATCTGGCCGTGCTGCTCGATGGCTTCTCCCGCAAGGTGGTGGGCTGGGCCTTGGAGAAGACCTTGGCGACGCGGTTGCCACTGGCGGCCTTGCATCAGGCCATCACGGCGCGCCAGCCTCCGCCAGGCGTCGTGCATCATTCTGATCGAGGGATTCAATATGCCTCAGGCGCGTATGTGCAGGTGCTCCGGCAGCAGCAGATGATTCCGAGCATGAGTCGGCCGGCGAATCCCTATGACAACGCCAGTTGTGAGAGTTTTATGAAAACGCTGAAGCGGGAGGAGATCTACGCGACCGCGTATCGCGATCTGGACCATCTGCGGTCGAACCTCGCCGTCTTCATCGAGGAATACTACAATGGCACCCGACTTCATTCGGCACTGGGCTACCAGCCCCCGAACGAGTTTGAGCGCGAGCTCGCGTCCGGGCCGCCGTCGACTGCGGCCCGCATGCAGTTTTTTCGGCCTGCACAGAAATCAACATCGGGAGAAGTCTCGTAGAGGAAGGACGGCAATCCACCCGAAGTGTGCTAATGCGAAACTGTCTCACTAAAGGGGTTCACCCCACATGCGAATCGAATTCTCAGAATATTGACGTTCATCTCATCGTCCAATGCTCTGTGCAAACTGAGCCACTGAGGCAAATGGACCAGCCTCCCCGCTCCTTCTTGCCAAATGTAATTTTCGGCACACTCACAGACCGTTCTTTCTGCTCAAGACCGTCAATTAGCACAGAAAACTTGGCATCTGGCTTTGGAGTGATGATGTTGAACGCAATCCCAAAGCACATCTCGCCGATCACGAAAAAAGTGGCGTGCTCGCTTTTGTGAAATTCAGGATCAAAAATTCCGGAGCAAAACCTCGTAGGATCGTCTTCTGTGGCCATGAATGGTCCGGTAAATCTTTCAGGAAGCAATAGTTGCCCTCCCTCCAGCGCTAGACCGACCTGAAATGGATCGAAAACAAATTCCTTAACCTCCGGGTTAAGATGGACGCCTATCCAAAATGGAGAACCACCAGTGTGCTCCCAAATGGGAATGAAAGGGACCACAGGTCCGATCAAACCGAATGAATCATCATTGTGAGCAAATACACGAATCGCTATTCCTGACAGATTTAGAACGGGATATTCTTTTCCCTCATCATCTTCGCTACCTCCAACAAAAGTTGGCCAGCTGTATGTGCCATGGCCAATCGCAACACAGCCTCCAATGTTAAAAAGACTGCCTATCATCAAAAGGATCAAAAAGGCCTTCCAATAAATCGGGGATGCACCTTTGTAATTAATAGCGTTCATTTGACTTGCTGGAATTAGAAATCGAGAAAGAACATTTGGGGGAATCTCGGTGCTTCTACCATTTGAGGAGATTCCGCGCCGTCAGTTGGTGCAAGAAATTCAACCC
>JAHBTD010000085.1 GCA_019638775.1 Fimbriimonadaceae bacterium
GCCTCGCCCGGAGCCCCCGTCGCGCACCACCCGGCCCCACCTTCGTTCCCGCATTGCTTTCCTCTGAGTAGAAGCATAGGCTAAGGCCAAGGCTGGTATGGCAACCCGTTGCACGGGACGCGGTACCCCCTCCGCCAACACCCCTCATCACCCGAGGGACCGCATGACAGGCTTCGCTCCACAGCATCCGGCATCCCACCCGAGGTTCCTGCAGTCGCAGGACAGGGACGGCACACACCTCAGCATGGTGACATCATGAAAACCACCGCACCGCGCGAGCAATCGCGCGTCGCACCAGACTCGGCCTCGAACAGCTCAGTCTCCCCGAAGAACCTGCTCATCGCCGTCGACGACTCGAATGCCACCATCCGTGCCCTCCACTACGTCGGAACACTCCTTCGCGAGACACCAGCTGTGACCATCACCTTGTTTCATGTGCTGAACCCCATGCCGCGCGAATTGATGGAACATGGCGGCTCGGAGAATCCCGACATGGAGCATCAACTCGGCGAACAACTCCGCAAAGACCAGCAAGAATGGATGCACATGGAGGAGACTCTGGAATATCCCATCCTCGAACGGGCGCTTGAGCGATTCAGGGACACGGGGTTTCCGACCGACCGAGTGACGCTGAAATTGGGATACGCGGGCGATGTCGTCGACACGATTCTGGATGAAGTCCGCTCCGGCGGCTATGGCACCCTCGTCGTCACCAGGCACGGCCCACCGGGCGCGGCACGCCTCTTCAGCAGCAGCATTGCCGATCGTCTGTCACGAGACCTCTCCGGCACCGCACTATGGGTGATCGAGTAGGGCCAGGCCGACCATCGCGACAGGCCCTTCTCCCCTGTTGTCTCCGAGCCAGGTTCTGGGCTTCACCCTCGATTCACACTCCCCACCCCGATGCTCGCCGCAAGCAATCCGATGATCGAATCACGCCGTAGTATGGATAGCGGTCGGAAAACCGGCCGCTGTGACACACACCAGCTTCAGAGATCACAGGAGGAATGACATGACAGTTGAGACAATTCCAGCAGCCGTGCAGCAGTACTTTGTCGCCATCGGGAAGAAGGATGCAGATTCCTGGGTCGGCTGTTTTGACGAGAAGGGAATCAGCTACGAACCGGGAGCACCGACACCGTTACAAGGCCATGCGGCGCTGGGTCAATTCATCCGCGGCGTGCTCGACCTGTTCCAAACCATCGAACTGACAGCGGATCATGTCTTCATCACGGGCAACAGGACGGCGGTGAAATTCACCGGCCGCGGACGAGGCAACAACGGACGCGATGTTGTCGTGGAAGGCATCGACGTATTCGAGATCAACGAGAACGGAAACATTCAAACCATGTGGGGCTACTGGAACCCCGCCGCCATGATGAAGCAGCTGCAGGGGTGAGAAGAACCGGCCAGAAGGAATCTGCTTTATCCAGCTGAGAATCGGATCGTTTGACATGAAGCCCCACACGATTCTGATGAGGCGGATGCAAGGCGATAGTTCATTCGACGGATACTTCGGCATATGCAGCGGCATTCGCTACCCTACCGCGCAGCATCTTTCGCCAAAGCTCAAGACGCCGCTTTGAGGGTATATCAGCCCAAGGTACCAGGATGATGCCTGCCTTCAGGTAGTCGCTGCGAGCACGCATTGCGTCATAATTTTCCTTGGCGGTGACGATATGAACACGCTCATAATCAATAACCGTGCGAATAAACTCCTCTGCATTTGGAGATTCAGTCGTTCTGTGGCGATCAACAAGTGCCGTAAGCGTCGTCTGAATTCTCATGTAGTGCTCAAGACGAAGATCCACGCCCTGTGTGACGACAGCTTGCTGCGACACTCTTCCAGTGAAATTACGAAGCCTTAGCTTCACGCTATCGGCCATGATGTGCGTGTACCATCCACGTGCTCGGCTCGGACTGACATTCGGGCGTCGAGCAAGCCACATGACTTCTTCATAAATGGACACGAGCGCCGCGCGTAGTTCCGGATCAATGTTAGTGCACGCTCCACTACGCCTCGGCCAAGCTTGCTTGCTCACTTCATCTTTCCGAGAAAGGTGACCCGCTTGGTCTCCCACTGCGGGCGTTCAACGAGGGGAGTCTGCGACCGCGCGTTGCGCCAGCAAGGGAGACTAGCGGGTCACCTTCTTACCGCACCTTGACCCACCTCACTTATGAAAAAAGGGTGAGCCTGGCGATCCTCAACTACGCGCGTCTAACGAGGCCATTCTCTTTCACTTTTCACTTCCCACAAAGGGCGCGGTCGGGCGGTCCTTCCCTGCGCGTCTCGGACGAGAC
>JAHBTD010000086.1 GCA_019638775.1 Fimbriimonadaceae bacterium
AGAACGCCCTCCATTATGACGATGGCCTGGAAGATGGCCTAGAGGGGGGCGGCTGCGCCGACAGGCGCTCCGGCCCTCCCTCTTTAAGACTTGATAAGACTCCGACAAGTGAACGGGATATTCTTATCAGCCTAGGGGAATCATCGGATCAGCACTATGAGGAAGGGAGAACGACGACTCTTTATTGTCGAAATTCTGGTCATAAGAGGGTGCTTCCTAAGCGGTGCAAGGGCAGGACATGCCCTGTCTGTAGGGAAAGAGACTTCGCTAGGCTCTGTGTCCAATATAAGACGGTTCTCCAATCGGTAAGCCATCCTAAGTTCATAACGATTTCACCAAAAAACGTCGTCAACCTAACTCAACGCTATGTGAGGTGGTTTCACTGTGCGGTGAAAAAGCTTCTGCGTCGTGCTCGATGGAAGGAGGTGATTCATGGGGGTGTGCTGTTTGCGGAGTGTACGAATATCGGGAACGGGTGGCACCCTCATCTGCATGGTCTCATAGATGCCTGGTTTGTCGATAAGAAGGAGTTCGCAAAGGAAATTAGTGAAGAGCTAGGCGTTCCGTGTTTTGTCGATGTTCAAGAGTGGGATAAGCCTGAGAATATTCTGAAGTACTGTCTTGGGTATCTGAAGAAGTCGCCAGATATTTATAGGGTGGATGGTCTATCCAAGAAGCAATTAAAGCTAGGGCATTCAAAGCAGTATGTCGGGTCATGGAACGCGGTGAGGGAAAGGAAATTCAAGTTTGATTCAGCCTATAGGGGGGTAAGGACTGTGATTCCATTTGGCAAGCTCTACGGGGTGAAGAGGCCGGAAAAGAAGCCGTTGCAGTGTGAGTGTGGTTGTAAGGAATGGCTCTCGGAGTTTGGTCTGCGGTCCATGATCCTTGATGAAGAGGGGGCGGAAACGAATCTAAGTAGAAAGCGGGGTGCCGTGTTCCATGGGTCTCCATCAAAGCCAGTTGGTAGGAAGTGGCGTGATGAGATTTTAAGAGAAACGGAGGTGGATGATGGCTCGGAATAAAGGGCCTGGGTGGGTGGTTCGGAGTATTGAGGGGCGTCAACGGTGTGCGTGTAAGGTCTGTGGCCGGTCGCTAGTGGTCGAGCGGTCTAGTCGTGGTGATGCGGCGCGGTGCTTTGTCTGTGCTCGGGTCGTGGTCTATGGGGAATTAATAACAGGCGATGATTCCGGGTTTTCTGTCGAAACTGTTTTCTATCCCTTACTAGGTGAGGTGTGAAGGTGAAGGATTGCAAAAGGGGAAGGCCTCTTTGTGAGGTCTGTAGGGTGCCTGTCTGTCGGTTGCGGTTGTCTCGGGGGTATTGGTGCTCATCGTGTCAGACAAGAATAGGTGCAAGGTTTGGAAGTTATTAATTTTCAACAAGGGGGGGGTGATGTCGTGAGATTCAAGCTTAATGCTCGTTGTGGCCGGTGTGATGTGCGGATGGTCTTTTCGTCGATGCCTGGGGTCAAGGTGTTCACCTGTCCTGTCTGTGATCGGGTCACGGTCAGAGCTGAGACGGTTACGGCTGGGGATGCCTATGACGCCAGAATGAAAGCACAGGGGTATCATCGGCTCCGGTAGAAAACATCATCCCTGCCAACCCCTACAAACCCTCGGGTTGCAGGGAAACTCTTTGTGGTGAAGCCCTGGTTTTGGCGGAATGCCTAGGCAGGGGGTGAAGGTGGGGAGAGAAGGGAAACATCTAGGCGTGAGGCTCCACAGGGCGAACACACTACAGTCTGGAAGGTTGGCCGGTGAAGGTGCGGGTGGTGAGGCGGTTTCAAGGGCAGTTGACAGGGGAAGTGGGTGAGAGTAAAAGGGAACACATGCCAAGCAAGAAAAAGCGATTCAGCATCCTCCTGTCTCATGATCTGCATAGGGTAGTCCAAGCCTGGGGTCAAGCCTCTGGTACTCATGCCTCAACGGTCGTTGCGGCATTCCTCGAAGAGAATAAGCCCATAATTGAGGCCATGACAGCGGCGATTGAGGCTCGGAAGGGGGGCAAAGAAGAAGAGGCAATCAAAGCGATGGCCGTCCTAACTGGGGCGGCTTTGTCGCATCTAGGGGAAGCGATGAAGGGGAAGCGGTCTAAATAAAACTGGCTCTTGCAGGGTGCGACCCCTACAAGAGCCAAGAGAGAGAACCAAGGAAACACGCTTGGGGAAGCGTTCCTGCATTCTCTCTCTTGTGCCTCTCTAGGTCAAGCCCTGCCTGTAGTCCTTACAGGGTGGTGCATGGCCTATCTCTCAACTCCGACACGTA
>JAHBTD010000087.1 GCA_019638775.1 Fimbriimonadaceae bacterium
AGGGGCCGCATGTTCAGCCCGTGCCTTCGACGCCTCGATCTCCGGCAGCGGCTGTCCGATCAGCCCTTGGAGGTAGGCTTTATCCACCGCGTCGAACAGGTTTTGCCGTGCAGCCCCATCCGGTCCCTCGACGGCCACCACCACATTGTGCACGGCGAGGCCGCCGCTACGACGGGCGCTCGGCGCGCCGAATGTCGCCACAGTGGCGTTGGACTCCGGGAATCGTTCCACATTCATGGCCAGACGAACCACGAGTTCCTGAGGGTAGGATTCCAAGCGCTTGGCTTGCGCACGCAGCACGTCGGTGCGGGATTTCACCGCGGCGACATGGTCGGTGACGACCTTCTTCGCCGCATCCTCCAGCTTCTTTCCCTCGACCATCGCACGATCCACCTGAGCCTGTTGCTCGGACGTGAAGGGAGGATCCTTCCGGCTCCGACGTGGCGCAGCGTCGTAGGCGGACTTCATCTGAGCCAGCAACTGCTTGTACTCCGAATCTCTTTCAGGCGGCAACTTTTCCGCATCCTCAATTTGCTTCTCGATGCCCTTGCGTTCGGCATACAGACGGTCGGCTTCCGCTTTGGGAAACTTGTACAGATATCCTCCGCCCACACTCACGGCAAACGCCCCCACCTGATCCGCCTGACACAATGAGAGGCGCGGTTGCCGGGAGAAGTCATACGGTCCACCGCGACGCTCGCTGTTCGGGATGGGTGACGGTAACGCAGCGGCCAAGGCTGCCTCCGCACGAGCCGCGAATGCCGATTCCTCCGGCGTGGCGTTTCGCACCCCGTCCACACAATCGGCTCGCGCCGCATCCGGCATTCCACTCAACACCGAGATGACAATCAGGGCAAGGGCACCACCAGCACATGTCGTCCGCATCGCAGTCCTCCACCGTGAGCGCCAACAGCAGCAGCCGGCGCATATCCGGCCAGGCCGACCGGAAGTATAGGGGATGCACCCACGAAGTCAAGACAGCGGGCGGCTCGCGTGAGCAGGGACGTCTTGCACGATGGTAGCGGTTTTACTAAGATCTCCCCATCATGCCGCTCTCCTCCCCTCCCCCACATGACAATCCCCAGATGCAGTTGCTCCGTCGCGAGCTGAGCAACGAGCTGATTGCCCGTCGGCAAGCAGAAACGGACATCGACCGCTTCTTCGACCTGTCCTTGGACATGCTCTGCATTGCCGACGCCGAGGGCTATTTCGTCCGGCTGAGTCCCGCCTTCACCCGCACCTTGGGCTGGAGCCTCGAGGAATTGATGAGCCGACCGTTCCTCGATTTCGTCCATCCCGACGATCGAGCAAGCACGCTTCTCGAAGTCGAGCGCCAGATCGGCAGGGGGGAACCGGTCCTGGAATTTCAGAACCGCTATCAACACCAAGACGGCTCCTGGCGGTTGTTGTCGTGGAAATCCTCGCCGCATACGGATGGGAGTCTGTATGCCATCGCGCGCGACGTCACCGACCGTGAGGAGGCCGCGCAAGCGTTACGACGATCCCATGAGGAGTTGGAGCATCGCGTGCAGGAGCGCACGGCAGAACTCCAGCAGCGCAATCGCGACTTGGAAACCCTGTTGAATGTCAGTTCGCACGATTTACGTGAACCCCTGCGATCGATCTCCAACTTCTCCCAATTGGTCCGCGAGCGGTACGGAGACCGCCTCGACGCGAAGGGCATCGATTACATCGATCGCGTCATTCGGGCCGCGCAGCGGATGGATCAGCTGATGGAGGATCTGCTCACGTTGTCCAGAGCGCAACGCTTAGAGATGCCGTATGAAGAGGTCCGCGGCGACGACTTGGTCCGGGCGGCCTTGACTCAACTGGATGAGACGATTCGGCGGATGGGCGCGCACGTCCGTGTGGCCGCCGAATTTCCCTCGTTTCGTGTCAATAAAACCTGGGTCACGCAAGCGCTGTACAATCTGATCGCCAATGCGCTCAAATTCCACCAGCCTGGAGCGGTCCCTGAAATCGACTTGGCGTCCTATCGCCTAATGGAGGACGCAATCCCCAAGGTCGGTCGGGTCGTGCGCGACCGTGGACCCGGGGTCGCCCCGGACCAAGCCCAACGGATCTTCCAATTATTTCAACGGGG
>JAHBTD010000088.1 GCA_019638775.1 Fimbriimonadaceae bacterium
AGTCCCGAGGAAGGAGGCCGACCCATGTCCGTAATCGTCTGGCTCATCCACCACGCCGCGCCGATCTTTTGGGGGCTCCTCGTCCTCATCACCGGCGCCAGCCTGTGGCATCAAGTCCGCCGGGAACTCATCACGCCGAGGCCCTACACGCCACGGCATCGCTACCCAAGGAGACCATGACCCCCGCCGACCTCTTTGAACGCTACTGGAGCAGGGCCCGCCGTATCCTGGTCGTGGCCCTGCTGGTCCTGGTAACCATTCTGGCCCTCGCCCTCTATCTCATCCTCGCGTGACCAGGCGCCCCGAAATGTCCTTAAGGGCGACAGGTCCAAAAACGTAGCATCCGATCCGCCGGCGAATCGATCGGATGGATCCATCTCATGTGGCATAGGAAGCGGTACGGTTAATCTTTATCACTTTTCTTCTGCTTAATTGCCACGATTATTATTTGCACGGCAAGCACAATCAGGACGCCAAGCGCAAACGACACAAACGCCAGTTCTCCGCTCGTCGCGCACTTGCTCATCTCATCCCCCCTCGCTGGCGAGTCGGGCCAGCTCATCGGCCATTGATTCATACTCGCCTTCAATCGTTAGGTGCCCGTATGGGAAGCCTACCTTTGCGCCGCCATGAGAACGCCAGAGCAAAGCTCGATCTCTAACCTTGTGAGCCGCCTCCAGCAGCGCCGCTCGGCGGGTTTCCTTATCGTGCTCCAAAACATCGTTAATAAACGATTCTGTTGTGTATGTGGACTGCTTCATCCACGCTTGCACAAACGCTGCCGCCCGCTCCTGCGTGGTCATTGGCGCACCTCGATAATATACTCAAGCCCTATGCTGCCTATATCGGTATAAACATACGGATCGCCAAGCGGACCGCTGGGAACGTGATATTGGACTATCCCAATAACCAATTCCCCGCATTGGTAGAATCTTACCCAGCTACCTATCGGAACATCCTCGAATGTCATCTTCCCGAGCTGCGTGGTCATTTCGCGTGCCATGCTACCCCTCCATCCCCTGGCGGTGCTTCAAGATAGCGGCGTAGGCTCCGGCCTCTTCTGGCGTATCGAACGACGAGTAATACTTATTCGCCGGCCTCGCTACCACACTATGCCGTAGTCCGCTTTCATGATGATAGACCTCAACATCCCCCTCCATCCTCGGCAAGGCTTTGAGCAGCAGTTCGTACTCTAGACATCCCTGATTCAACGCCGACACTTGCTCGTCCAGGCACTTAACCTCTTCCTTGGTCTCTGCAAGCTCCCCCCTCACGCGCTCCAACTCGGCTCGTTGCGCACATGCCTCTTTGCCACGTAACTCGGCTTTCTCCTTCCACACATCAACCTCACGCATCGCCGCCTCCAGCTCCGCCGTGCGTTTCTCTAAATCCTCACGCAACAGGACAACATCAACCTCACGCGCCTCTAGTTCATCCACGCGCCGCCTCGCACAATCACGTTCCGCCGTGCGTTGCTCCACAACATGGGATAGCTTCATGACGGTCTTCATGTGCGTGTCATTGACCAGCTTCAGCGCGTCACACTCCGCCGTGCGTTGGGTGAGTTGGGATTGGGCTTCTTGGCATAATTTGCGCCATTGCTCTCGGTTTTCATCGGTCCGCTTCAGCAAACCTTGCAGGTCGGCAATCTGCTTTCGCCCGATTATCTCCTGCTCTTTAGCCCCATCCAATAAGGCTACGTTAACAGGATCATAATCAAACCGCTCTGCCGGGATTTGATTGACCAGCTCCATATACGCCTTTTCGCTGCATTCCTGGGACGCCTTCCACGCATCCCTAGATTCCTCCAACTCCTTTACCCGCGCCTGCAACGCCGCAATGGTCGCCTGGGCGTCGGCAGCTTTGACCATCGGTGTAAATTTATCCCTCGGTAAGGCTTCACCAAGACGGTCAGAGAGATTCAGCAGTACGTCGTTGCTCACCCAATATCGCTCCACGTCACGCCCTCCCCTTAGATAAAGCGGCTAGAATATCCACACAGGCCGCTTCGTA
>JAHBTD010000089.1 GCA_019638775.1 Fimbriimonadaceae bacterium
CTGGGGATCGAAGCCCAAATACCCGCCGCCCACCACGCCCGGCGCGGCAATCGCCAGCCCCAGGCCCGTCGGTGGTTTGAAGCCTGGTGACAGCCCGAAGAGGCCGAGGTTCCCTTCGCGGAACGAGATGTTGACGGTCATGCCGAGCCGCTCGACGGTCGCGGTGACCGGCCCGAGTGTCAGGCGTCCGTTCAGGCTGGTTTCGGTCTCGATGCCCTCCTCACCCACGTCGATCCCGATGTGGACGCCGTCCAGCCGTAATGGGCCGATGGATTTTTGCAACGTGAGAAAGACGTGGAGCCCGCCGCTGCCGGAGAGCGAGAGTCCTGTCTTGCTGCTCCAACGGAGCGTGAGGTCGAACGGCGCTTCGACGCGATCGCGAGCCAGCGTTCCCTGGACGAAGCCATCGGCTTCGGCAAGCGACAGGTCGAAGCGAAGGCCCAGAAGCGCCAGCTCCAGGAACGTCTCGGGGGTGGTCGCCGAGGCGGCATCGATGCCGCCCGCAACTGCGAATTGCTGATACCGCAGGGCCGACCCACCGGGCAGCCGCAGCAGCGGTTGAGGCTCGCCGGTGGGTTGACCATGCCGCAGTCCCAACGTGAGACGGCCGTTGACGGCATCACCGAGCCCCGCTCCCTTGCGAAGAGTGAGGTCCCGGTTGGGTCGCAGAATCACCGCGAGCCGCTTGAGCACCTCCACGTTGCCGGACCATTCGATGCGTGTGTCTTCCAATCGGTGAAACGGCACCGCCCCTTCCGCCCGGCCTTGGATCAGAGGCGCGAGGCCGAGGCCGGCATCGTTCGCGCCTGCCGACGTGGGGGCTGCGCCGAAGAGGGAGAGTCCAAGCCGTACGCCGAACGCCGTGCCGCGCTCTTCATATAAAAAGGTGATCAACTGCGACGGCGGATCGACACCCGCTCCGGTACGTCCCACCCAGGCCTCTTCCGCCTGGGGACTCAACGGCTGGATGCGACTACGTAGCCCGAGCGTCTGGAAGAGCTGGCTGACCCGGTTGAGAAAGAGGGTGGACTGGAAGTCCGGTGTGTCCCAGCCATAGGCCTCGGTGAACAGTCGGTTCGGCTCCGTGACCAGCACTTTGAAGAGGTGATAGTGCACCGTGGCGCGCACGTGTTGCACCTGAAACGTCGCCGGATCGGCGGCGTAGTAGGGATAGTCGATGATGTTCATCAGGTGGAGGACGGCATAAGCGAGCGGCGAAGCCTGCGCCAGGTAATTGGCCACGAGGAAGTCGAACAGCCGTCTGGGAAGTTCCTTGTGGATCTGCGTGCGGTCCACGTACTCGCCGAAAGATGCCAGTCTGGCGGGCAGGGTGTGAGCCAGATCGTGAATCTGAGCGACGAGGGCTTCGATGGCGAAGGCAAGGTCGACGATGCGGCCCGCCATGGTCACCTCGTCGTTCCATTCGGCGTCGGAGGCGCCGATGACCGCATCGAGCTTCGTGAGGAAATCGCCGAGATCGAGGGCGGCCAGACCGATGTCGTCGAGACCGGGCGGCAGGTCCCAGCCCAGCAGTTTCAGAAACGCGCGTGCTTCCTCGATATCGCCGTGAACGACGTCGAGGTACGACAGGAGCCGCCCGATTCCGGCGGTGGCGTTCTGGACTAGATGATCGGCCATGGGAGCAGACTCTTCTTGTCGTCGACCTTGCAGGTGTTGAAGTCGAACTTCTGCGCCTTGCTGCGCAGGCTTGACGTGCGGATCTTGAGGGCGACCAAATATTCCTTCGGGTCGGTCTCCGGCTTCCAAGGCAATAGGTGCGGCGGATGGTCGGCCGGCGGCGCCTGTTCGTTCTTGATCGCATCCACATGGTGTGCGGCGGCATGTTCCCATTCGGCGACCCAGGTCATGGAAGTCGGGTCGGCGGGCAAGGTCTTGAGCTGATCCGGCAGCGAGGTCAGCCCTAGGTGCTCCTGCCACAATTCATGGCGCAGGGCCTTGACCACGCCGTTCTCCGGCAGGCT
>JAHBTD010000090.1 GCA_019638775.1 Fimbriimonadaceae bacterium
CCGGGCAATCCGAGTTATACGCGCACCAATGCGTCAACCGCGACCAGAGTCGATTTGCCGCTGATGATCACGCCGGCTTCCGTTCAAGTCGTTCCGCAGGCGGTATTAGAAGATCAACAAGCCATTCAGATCGAAGATGCAGTCAAAAATGTCAGCGGCGTTTCTCCCGGGTTTACTTTCGGGGGGATGAGCCAGTCATTCATGATTCGGGGTTTTGAGACGGGTTTTGCCAGTTTCCGCGACGGATTCCGGTTTCCGCTCGCCACAAGTTTTTCATTGGCGAATATCTCCCGGGTGGAGGTATTGAAAGGCGCCACGACAAATTTATACGGCCGGATCGAACCGGGCGGCATGGTCAATCTGGTTACCAAGCGGCCGCAGGCGGAACGCTATTACGCGCTAAACCAGCAGTTCGGGTCGTACGGCCAGTTCCAGACACTGGCTGACGCCACCGGTGCAATCAACGAAAGCGGCACGCTACTGTACCGCCTGAATTTCGAGTACCTCAACCAGAATTCATTCCGCGATTTCGGTTTTACCGACCGGATTTTCGTCGCACCGTCGGTTACCTGGAAAATTGCACCGAGCACCCAGTTTGATGTGGATTTTACGTATAAGGATCTGGAGACGCGTGAAGATTATGGTATTGTCGCGCTCGGAAACCGTCCGGCCAGGGTGCCGCGATCGCGCTTCCTGGGCGAGCCGGCGGATAAGACGCATGAAAACATCTACAATACCGCCGCGACATTAACACATGCGTTTAACGACGATTGGCGGGCGCGGGCGCGCTTCAGTTATTTTCACCGAGATGTTAGAGATCCGCAAACCACCGGGTTCGATCTCGATGAAATGACGGGCGTATTGCAACGGGGATACTATAGAGGCGATGCGTCCACCAATGCCTATCAGGGTACGGTTGATGTCACGGGTCGTTTTAATACCTACGGCATCGAGCATAATGTGCTGGCGGGATGGGAATACTACGGGTCATTTGGCGGGGTTAAATCAATAACAGCCGATGCCAGCCCGATCAATATATTCCGTCCGCAGTACAGCCGTGAGAATCTGGGATCATTACCCAGAAATTTTTTCATCGATCAGACGAACGAGTGGAACGGCGTGTTTTTTCAGGATCAAATCACGCTGTTTAACAAGCTGCATCTGATGGGCGGCGGACGATATGACTGGGCTACGAATGCGGTAGGCCTGGCTTTTGGTGAAGATCAATCGCTGGCCGATGCCAGAGCGGCGGTTAATAAAGTCAATAACGCACGCTTCAGTCCGCGTGCGGGAATTGTGTATCAACCCTGGGAATGGCTGTCGTTTTACGGCAATTACGTGCAGTCGCTGGGTTCCGCCAATACGGCCTTCGGTAGTAACGGTAACGTACTTAAACCGCAAATCGGCGAGCAGTTCGAGGGCGGATTCAAGACTACGCTGTTTGGCGGCCGGCTGAATTCCAACGTGGCGTATTATCATCTGACCAGGCAAAACCTCGCGGTGAGCGTTCCCGGACAACCCTTTTCAGTTGCAGTCGGCGAAGCGCGCAGCCAGGGCGTGGAAGTAGATGTTTCGGGGCAGGTCACCGATGGACTGAGCCTGATTCTGACCTATGCGTATACCGACGCCGAGGTGCTGGAAGGCGATAACAAGGGTAACCGGCTGTGGAACGTACCCAAGCACTCGGGAAGTGTATGGGCGCGTTATGATGTGCCGATTGAGCCGCTGCACGGCTTGAGCTTTGGCGCCGGTGTTTTCGTACAGGACAAGCGTCCGGGCGATCCGGCGAATACCTTCATTTTGCCATCGCAGGCGCGTGTCGACGCCATGGTGCGCTACCGCCCGCCGGTTATGCATTCACGCCTGAGCCTGCAGCTCAACGCATACAATCTGGCTGACAGTACCCTTTTTGGCGGCACGCTGGGTGACCGGAATTCTATTAATGTCGGTATCCCACGCATGTTT
>JAHBTD010000091.1 GCA_019638775.1 Fimbriimonadaceae bacterium
TGGTGGCGCGTTTGTCGTAACGGGTGGCGATGGCCCGGAATTGCTTGAGCCTCGCGAAAAAGTTCTCAATCAGATGCCGGGCTCGGTAGAGGTCTTGATCGTAGTCGCGTGGGATGGTTCTGTTGGCTTTGGGGGGAATGACCAGGATCTTGCCTGCTCGTTGCAGCGGCTGGATCACTCGTTCATCGGCATCAAAGGCCTTATCAGCAATGATTGTGTTCGCCTCAATACCGGGGAGCAAGACATCGGCGCCCTCCAGATCATGCGCCTGTCCTGGGGTGAGATGAAACCCGGTCGGATTACCCAGTGCGTCGCAAGTCGCATGGATTTTCGTGGTCAGGCCCCCCTTGCTGCGGCCGAGGGCTTCCTGCGCGTGATGCCCCCTTTTGCCCCAGCGCTGTGCTGGTGGGCCCGGACGATCGTGGAGTCGATCATCGCGTATTCATTGTCGGGCTCCTCGGCCAGACGCTCGAATACTCGCTTCCAGACGCCGCGTCGACTCCAGCGCGTATGGCGCGTGTGGATCACTCGGAAATCTCCGAACCGCTCCGGCAGATCCCGCCACGGAATGCCCGCGCGATACCGGTACAACACGGCTTCGACAAACAACCGGTTGTCCTTCGCCGTCACCCCCACCGTGCCGTCACGCCCCGGCAACAGGGATTCGATCTTCTCCCACTGGTCATCGCGCAACCCGTACCGTCTCACCATCCGCAGGCCCCTCCTTCGGCCTGGGACGGAGTGAATCATAATGCGATGGTTGTGTGAACCCAGAACATTTGATGACACGCCCTAGTACAGCTCGATGAGCCGCTCACCTTGTTCAAGGTTGGCGATCACTTGAGAGAACAGGGGCTGAAACCACCGGACGAGTGCCGTGTTGGAGCAGTTGCCGATCCGGACCCAGATGACGGGCGTTACCGGCAGAGAGGCAAGTAAGAGAATATTTTTAAAGTCTTCATCCTTTGTGATTATGGTCCGGGCATTGGCAACGGCGTAGTTCCAGATCTCCTGATCCGTTGCGAGGAGTATGCCTACTTCTTCGACGTGAACGGCTCCATGCCCGAGAGATATGATAAGACGAGCTAATGCTGGAGGGAGCTGCGCGTCAATCAGGAAGTTCATCCGGCCCGGAGGATGACGTGGTCGGACTGGGCCGCCGCAAATTCAAGGGCCGCCTGAATATCTTCTTTCTCAAGATAGGGGTAGTCCTGCAGGATGGTCTCCGTTGACACACCAGCTGCAAGAAGGTCGAGGATGTCTTTCACGCGGATCCGCATCCCACGAATACAGGGGCGACCACCGCACTGGGCCGGATTAATGGTAATGCGCACGAGTACACTCATGAGAATATGGTACCGCCGTCTATTGCTGAAGATCAATGTTATTTCGTGAACAGTCCTGGTCACGAATGCTGGAACCAAAATGGAGTCTGCTATCTTCTCTTGCCATGTCTCATCGGCTACAACTGGTGCCGTCTACCATGTCACCAGTCGTGGTAATACTCGCCAAGACATCGTTGCGGTTGATCAAGCCCGCACGCTATCGCGGGGGCAGCTTGCTCACGTCATCGATCAATTCAGTTGGTGTCGCCACACCCCATCATGAGCAACGGCTGTTCTCTTGGCACGGGCGAGTCCCCTGACGCGACACGACGGTGCCCGAGTCCAGATGGCACTGCGTCTCCAGACGCGGTGCTCAGATGCGTGGCTGCCGAAGCCCCTCGCCCAACACAGGCCAGCAACGCCTACGCAGAACTCCTCTAACACCTGCCTTTGTACGGAACCAGGGGAGCTCACCTATGGGACACGGGCGTACCCGCCCCCCGAGTCGCTTCTTTTGTTTGCCCCCCTACTTTTTCGGTATGGTGATAAATTCTGGAC
>JAHBTD010000092.1 GCA_019638775.1 Fimbriimonadaceae bacterium
ACGTATGCGCCGTTCAAACACCACACGTTCTTCTTCGGCGCGCACCGCGGCATGTCGCCACCGCAGATTTCGGATGCCATCACCGGCACCGGAGCCGTCGTCGACTTGGGACCGGAATTGAGCTGGACGTACGAGTTGGGCACCAGGGGCAACTTGGCCCACTGGGCCGGGTATGAATTCACCCTCTTCCAGATGGATTTCGATAACCAGATCATTTCGCAGTCGGCGGCAGGCGGCACCGGCGCGACCCTGACCAGCGCGGGGGAAACCAGGCATCGGGGCATCGAGTTCGCCACCAGCCTGGACCTGTGGGATGCGTTCAAGGGGCGAGACAAGGACCAGGATGTGACCCTCGATCTGAACTACACCTGGGTTGCACAGGCCGAGTTCATCGGCACGCGCAACAGCTCGATCTCCGGTGCGGCGCTCCTGCCCACGGAGGCGGCGGTCGTGAGCGTGAGCGGCAATCGGCTCCCCTACTCGCCCAGACATCTGCTGACGGCGGGAATCGGATACACGAACCGGGCATTCGGGCTCGGCACGTTCAATGCCAGGCTGGAAGCGCAGTGTATCAGCGATCAGTTCGGAGACGACCGGAACCTTGTCGCCCCGACGGCGAACGGTCAACGGGGCATGGTTCGGGGATGGTGCATGATGAACGCATCGGTCAACCAGTATGTGAAGAAGATCAACACGACCTTCTTCTTCGTCGCCAAAAACATGCTGGATCAAGCCACCATCATGGACCGGACCCGTGGCATCTACCCTGGTCTCCCGGCGCTCTGGCAAGCCGGAGCCAAGTGGACCTTCTAAGCTAGGCCCCTCTCCCGTGCCCCCTCGTCCGCCGAAAGGCCGGACGAGGGGTGCCCCCCCTTCTCCGCCACCCTTCGTGCCGGCATGAACCGCCCAGGTCGCATCCATTCGGTCTGGTGTGGTTTCCGGCCCGTCGTACGTCTCTTATAGTAGGACCGAAGCAGGTGCTTCGGTTACGTGCGCCCATATCGCATCACTGAGCACGAGAGGCGCGACAAAGGGGATAATATGATCGTGCAAGAACTTACACCGGTCCGTCCCCGTTCTGGGGCACCGCGGCCGACCGCCGTACATCCGGCCCCTGCCGCCGGCACGCTCCCGTCCTTCCGCCGTTCCTGGAAAAAACTCTGGCTGCGTCTCCATTTATACGTGGGTTTGATTGGAGGGGCGTTGTTCGTCCTGACCAGCCTCACCGGCAGCCTGTTGGTGTTCTACAAGACCCTCGATGAATGGCTGAATCCGGAGCAGCTGATCCGAACGGTCGGGACCGATCAACCGCTGAGCGAGATCGTCGCGGGAGCCAGGACCGCGCATCCGGACTGGTCTCCTCCCGATACCCTCATCTTTCCACTCCACGAACGCGACACGTTCCATGCCTGGTTCAAAGATCCTGCTGCTGCTCCTCCAGACGAGCGCTGGCATGTCGTCGCCGTCGATCCCTCAACCGCCCGCCCCCTCAGCGACCGGCAATGGGGCAGCTTTTTCGTCTCGTTCATCTATGAGGTACATCAAGAACTGCTGCTGGGAAAACCGGGCGAGATCTTCGTCGGCATCTTGGCCCTATTTCTTCTCCTCTCGATCGGAAGCGGCCTCTACCTCTGGTGGCCGAGTCCGGGGAAACTCCGTCGTGCCGTGACGTTTCAGCCCGATGGAAGTCTCATCCGGCAACACTATGACCTGCATAAGCTCACCGGCTTGGTCGGAGCGATCCTCCTCACACTGCTTGCCCTGACGGGGTTCTATTTGGAGTTTCCCGACGCCGTCACCTCGGTCGTGCAATGGTTCTCCCCGGTACGAGAGACCGA
>JAHBTD010000093.1 GCA_019638775.1 Fimbriimonadaceae bacterium
GTCCGCCTGACGAACAAGGGCGTCCCAGGTGGCGGGTGTGGTGAATCCATATTTCTTCAGCAGATCCCGGCGGTAGTAGAGCAGGCCGGCATCGATGCGGCTCGGAACCCCGTAGAGATGCTGTTCATACCGACCGATCTCGGTGGTAGCGGGCAGAAACGCTTCCCGCATCGTCGGCAAAAACTTGTCGTCGAGCGGCCTTGCCCATCGAGCTGCCGCAAATTCCGGGACCCAGATGACATCCATGAAAAAGACGTCGACGGTCGTATCCCCATTTTTCAATTTTTGGGTCAGGAGATCGTGATAGGCGGTTGAGGAGTGCGGGGCAAGTTCGCGCACCACTGAAATGTGAGGGTGGGCTGCAGTGAATCGTGCGAGGGCCTCTTCCCAGACGCGGGGATGGTCCGGTTTCCAGGAGACGAAACGGAGGGTGACGGGTGCCGGCTGTCCCTTGGGCGGCACTGCAGGTTTGCCGGCAATTGAATCGTTGCGTGGTGGACCGAAGAGGACGAAGCAGACTAGGAGTAGAGCCGCACCGCGTTGACGTTGGTGGCTGGCACACAACGGATAGCGTGGTACGGACTGAAGACGTGAGCCGGTGAAAAAGGCGCGCACAATGCGACGCATGACAGCTCTAGCTTATACACAGTCCATCCGGTCTATGCAAAGGCGCAGCGCTTCAGTTGCAGTGGAGATGCGGCCCGCTTTTTCCGGGATGGGTCAGCGGTCGCACTGCGCTCAGGTCCGCACGACAGACACAGTTCAGATCGAGTGCGTCCTGGTGTCTTGACTGAATGAGATGTTCTCCAAGGATCACCGGTTGGAATCTGAGCGTCAGGTATTGAGCCTCTTGCGCCGGGCGCACATTCTCTACCCTTCCTGAAGTCTCAACCCTACACCGGCTGCCCAAGCGGCAGTGGAGATACATGTCAATCCAGATGAGATAGCAGGATTTTCTCGCACACGTCTGTTTGGCATGATCACTGCTCTTAACCATGTGTCCGCCTGGGACGGTGGTTCGTGTCAGGAGATGCCCGGTGAGCCGTCTGGCAATTGTCAAAAATGGTATTTCCCTTAGTCGGACGTGGGAGGTCATATGAAACGAGGTCTGCGCCAATACGTCTCTTTGCCTGTGGGGGTTCTACCTCGGATGCTGTTGATCCTGGCCGTGTTGCTGATTGGAAGCGAGATGATGCGTTCCGAAGCCCAAGCCTTACAAGCCAGTCCGACTAGTTTGACCTTTCAGGCCGTGCAGGGTGGCCCGAATCCATCCAGTAAGACGGTGAAGATTTACAAGAGCAGCAGTCGAAAGGTCAGTTGGCGCGGGAAGGACAACGCCGGTTGGCTGAGTCTCTCTCCTACATCTGGTACTTTGGGAAGTTCCACGCAGGTGACGGTGTCCATCAATATCAGCGGGCTGGCTGCTGGAACCTATTCCGGAACGGTGACGATCACGACCAGCAGGGGAAGCACTGTGGCGATCCCCGTGACGCTCAAGCTCGCAGCTGCGACTTCTACAAGCACCACCGGCACGACGGCCGCTCTGGCGTGGAATGCCAATGCCGAAAGCGACTTAGCCGGATACAAAGTCTATTCCGGGACTTCTTCCGGTCGCTACGGGGCACCGGTTGATGTGGGGAAGATCACGTCCTATCAGTTTTCAAATCTGAAACTTGGAACAACTTACTACTTTGCCGTGACGGCGTACGATGTAAACGGAAATGAGAGTCTGCTTTCGAGTGAAGTGAGCAAGAGCATCTATTGACAAGAGCATCAGGCGGCTATGCCCCCTGT
>JAHBTD010000094.1 GCA_019638775.1 Fimbriimonadaceae bacterium
GCAGTTTTTGAAACGCTCGGTGTATCAATGGTTTCCCCAATTTTAACTGCGAAAACAGGTGCTTGGACGCTTTCCATTGATTCGATGGATTCGAGGAGTATAGGTGGGTTTTGAAAATTTTTAGCACAAATTTAGCACAGCATGCGAATCGAATTTTCAGGCTGCTACTGCTCAAATGGCTTTCATCTCATTGTCCAATGCTCTGTGCAAATTGAGCCGTTGAGGCAAACGGACCAGCCTCCTCGCTCCTTCTTGCCAAATGTAATTTTCGGGACACTCACAGACCGTTCTTTCTGCTCAAGACCGTCAATTAGCACAGAAAACTTGGCATCTGGTTTTGGAGCGATGATGTTGAACGCAATCCCAAAGCACATCTCGCCGATCACGAAAAAAGTGGCGTGCTCGCTTTTGTGAAATTCAGGATTAAAAATTCCGGAGCAAAACCTCGTAGGATCGTCTTCTGTGGCCATGAATGGTCCGGTGAATCTTTCAGGAAGCAATAGTTGCCCTCCCTCCAGCTCTAGACCGACCTGAAATGGATCGAAAACGAATTCCTTAACCTCCGGGTTAAGATGGACGCCTATCCAAAATGGAGAACCACCAGTGTGCTCCCAAATGGGAATGAAAGGGACCACAGGTCCGACCAAGCCGAATGAATCACCATTGTGAGCAACTACTTGAATCGCTATTCCTGGCAGATTGAGAATGGGATACTTTTTCCCATCATCATCATCAGCATCGCTACCTCCAACAAAAGTTGGCCAGCTGTATGTGCCATGGCCAATCGCAACACAGCCTCCAATGTTAAAAAGACTGCCTATCGTCAAAAGGATCAAAAAGGCCTTCCAATAAATCGGGGATGCACCTTTGTAATTCATGGCGTTCATTTGACTTGCTGGAATTAGAAATCGAGAAAGAACATTTGGGGGACTCTTGGTGCTTCTAACGCTTCGAGGAGATTCTGTCCCGTCAGTTGGTGCAAGAAATTGAATCCTTTCTTGAAACTATTTAGCACAAATTTAGCACAGGATTTGGAGTGCCTCCCTTCCCTGAGACCGTCAGTCAGGGCCAGCGACGGCCCAACTCATTTTGCAGGCTAATGGGCGTTCTTGCGACAAGTGGTGAGATTTGGACGCCGTTTGAGTAGAATAGGCATCTACCGATGCACTGCCGCCAATGGGCGAATGCAGGGGGAGGGTTTTCCGATGCGACAAACAATCAAGGCCCGCTATCATGACGGAGTGTTACAGCCGTTGGAACCTCTTGCGTTGGCTGATGACGCCGAAGTGCAGGTCACCGTCGACACCGACCTTGCGCTCGGTGCGGACGAAATTCTGCGGCGTGCGGCGCTGGTCTATCAAGGGCTGAGCGCCGACGAGATCACGCAGGTCGAGTCCATCGCGTTAGATCGGCAACACTTCTTCCGTGAGCCGGCTGCCTGATGCCGCAACCGGCTGTCCTCCTTGATACCGATATTCTCTCCGAACTTCTCAAACAACATCCCCTCGTCGTGCAGCGGGTACGGAACTATCTGGGGGAGCACCAGCGGCTGGCCTTCTCGATCATCACGCGCTACGAACTCCTGCGGGGACTGAAGGCGAAACAGGCACGGACTCAAGAGGCGGCTTTCACGTTGCTCTGCCAAGCCAGTCTCATTCTCCCGATCACTGACCAAGTCGTCGAGCGTGCGGCGACGTTATACGGCGATCTCCATCGACAGGGGGCCTTGTTGCCCGATGCAGACCTGCTCATTGCC
>JAHBTD010000095.1 GCA_019638775.1 Fimbriimonadaceae bacterium
AAGGCAAGAGCGGATCATTTCGTGCTGATGCCGCAAAGCGATTGGACCTCGTTGGAAGTGATTAGCGAGACAAAGCGGCAACTGCGTCTGTGATGTCTCGAGCGAGGGCCTGTTCCTGTTCGGTGAGTGAGAGCGCTTGGGTGAGATGATTGACCTGAGAGAGCACTCGTTCGCTGAATCCTTCCAGTGCACAGAATTCACGTGATCCCACAAAACGCGCGTTGGCGATGAGTAGCTCCTGGCGGCTGTTCACAAAGGTGGAGAGCTGACGGGTGATCTCTAATTCCGGCGTGAGTCTCATGGTGTTCTCAGAGTGACTGAACACGGCGCCAACTCTAGCAGTTGGGTCGAGGGTGGTCAATGGGACGGCATGTCTCGCACGATGGTGTTGGAATGCGCCACGAAGCACGTCTGAAATCAACACATCACAACATATACCATGACATGAAAGGATCTCATCATGACGACATCCCATCTGACATCGAAGCATGCAACGTTACGTGGACTTCTCAGTGCAGCCCCTCGCCGTACTCCCGTGGTGGATGCAACGTGGGTTCGCTCGGAGATGGCAAAGGCGATCGTCTCGGTAGTGGTTCAAGATTTCCAACGAATCGCTGCAGATCACGGTCGCTTGGTGCATGCCTGGGAACGACTCGCTCTGGAGGACCTGCAACGACTAGTCTGGGAGCTGGAAAAACCACGTTATCAGGTGCATCCAGCACAATGGGCTCGTCTGCGCGCACGCCTGGCAGACTTGACCGATATTGAACGGCGCAATGCCAAGATGTTGAACGCTCGCACACCGTTCGAAAATCGTTACGACGACGATGACGATCGTGGTGAGACGTGGGAAGACATGGCCGAACTGGATTACACGGTGCCTGCTCCTCGTGGGACACGTGCTGCTCAAGCGACCGATGCGACAGTCGATACACCGCTGTGTCCCGACTGTGGCTCGTCGTCTGTGGTGGTGTCCATGATGACGGTCGGTGTCCATCAGTTAGATCTGAAAGAGGCGCATTGTCTGATTTGCGCGTGGCGTGTCGAACTCGGACGCAAACCGAGTGCGACGGTCGATGTGGAATCGGATCTTGAGCTGGAGGATCACGGAGACGGAACGCTTCTGGGACCGATTGACGAATCTGAAGAACCAGCAGACGATGACGAACAGGACATCATGCCGAGCAGCATGACCGGCGAGGAGGAGACTCAACGCAGTGTGGTTGAGGACTTTGAGACGCAGGATATGGAGAGCGCGGAAGATCCTGTAGATCAGCTGATGACCTTGCAGAATCGCTTTTGGCAAGACTGGACGGTCAAGCCCCTTCGTTGCGCACTATTAGAGGGCACGATGCGGGAACGACTGAGTGGGGAGCGGCTTGATATGATTTGGGCCGTAGCGTCCACACTCATGGAATCGTGCCGTGGGCTGGGTCGCGCGGAGCAACAGGAAATCGCACGTTGGCTGATGCGAACGTCGACCGAGGAGTTGCGCGCGTTTCTCCCAGAGTCGGAATTGCCGGCAGAATTGGCTCAGCCGGAACGTATGTTGGTCGTGCCGTCCGTATCGACGAAGATACAGAAGTGGCAGCTAGCATGTCGGCTGGCATTGAGACGATTCCGAGTTGCCAGCGCGGGTGTCAGAATTTTGGCCCCGTCGTTTGGTGTCTCACCGGACGTATTTCGAGCCGCGAGTGCCTAGTGCC
>JAHBTD010000096.1 GCA_019638775.1 Fimbriimonadaceae bacterium
GAACGCTTCCCCTTCTGTGCTCGCGGACCGCGCGCCCTAGGGAGGTCCTCGGTCGACGCGCGCAGTGGAAGAACATCCTCTCAGGTCCTCTGGGGAGGTGGACATGGATGTGGTCCTCGGTGCTTTCCACAGACTGGTGGTCACACGCCAGGTTTAAGGCAACCTCTGGATAAGGGGAATCATCGTCCGTATACGTCAGAGACAAAGGTATCCGATATGTCCATTCCAGACTACGAGACCCTGATGCTTCCGCTATTGCAGATTGCTGCGGAGATGAATGGGCAGGAGATTCCACTTGTCGCTGCCGTCGAGAAACTGGCAACGCAGTTCAAATTGACAACTGATCAGCGGCATGAGCTTCTGCCGAGTGGGGGTACTTTCAAGTTTTCTTCTCGCGTATCGTGGGCCAGGACCTATCTGCAAAAGGCAGGTTTGCTCGAAGGAACAAAGCGGGGCCACTTTCGTATCACTGACCGTGGGAGTGCCATTCTCAGAACTAAACCAGTTCGGATTGATGGGAATCTTCTGTCGCAATTTGAAGAGTTCCGGGAGTTTCAGGGACGCAAGAAGGAACGCAGGACTGATAAACTCCAACCTTCGGCCAATAGCTCCCCCGAGACGCCAATCGAATCATTGGCAACCCAGTACGAGCGACTGCGGGAGGCTCTTGCATCGGAAGTTCTCGAAAGGGTGAAGAAGTGCAGCCCACAATTCTTCGAACGACTCGTTATTTTCTTGCTGGTCAGGATGGGTTATGGAGGTTCACTGAAGGACGCTGGCCAAGCTATCGGCAAAAGCAAAGATGGTGGCGTTGATGGAGTAATTCGGCAGGATAAGCTCGGATTGGATAATATCTATATCCAGGCAAAGCGGTGGAGCGACAAGCCGGTGGGCAGTCCGGACATCGATCAATTCGCCGGTGCGCTTTCAAAGATGAAGGCGACCAAAGGCATCTTCATCACAACATCCACCTTCACCAAAGACGCGCGTGCATCGGTATATTCCTCTCGAATCATTCTCATCGACGGCATCCAGTTGGCAGGTTATATGATTGACCATGGCGTGGGAGTGTCGATTGCTTCCACCTACGAAATCAAGAAAGTTGATTCGGATTTCTTCGAGGAAGATCTCGAATAATTAGGCGTAAAGCGCTCTGAGCATCTGATCCGGCTTGACCGTTCAGGGAATTGTTGGACAGTATCCATAACGGTGCCAGTATGGAACCACTGCAAGGGAGATTGCCATGGCAACATTGACCATCAAGAATATTCCAAAGCCCTTGGTCAAACGCCTCAAGCAACAAGCGGCCGCGCATCGGCGCAGCTTGAACTTCGAGGGTATTGCGCACCTGTAACAGATGACCCACAGCGTGCCAGTTGATGCCGAGATCTTGCTCGCCAGGGCACGGGCAGTTCGCCGAACCCCCAAAGGCGTTCGATTCACCGATCGTCTACTTCGTGATTTCACAGTGGGATTCCGAAGGCCCTTCCAACAGCCGTCATCTCTCCATTGCTTTCGCCGACCCGACAGAACTGTCACAGATCAGCACCACTCGGCTGCTCAAAATTTTCTCCAGCAAGGCCGCAGGGAGTTCGGATGCCGAGGCGTACTGTTCCTGTACGTCGAGGAGGACGGACGACCGAGAACGAAGCTGGAGGGAAT
>JAHBTD010000097.1 GCA_019638775.1 Fimbriimonadaceae bacterium
AGCGTTCCCGAAGGCACTAATCTATCTCTAGAAAATTCGCTACATGTCAAGGGTAGGTAAGGTTTTTCGCGTTGCATCGAATTAATCCACATAATCCACCGCTTGTGCGGGTCCCCGTCAATTCCTTTGAGTTTTAATCTTGCGACCGTACTCCCCAGGCGGTCAACTTCACGCGTTAGCTTCGTTACCAAGCCTAATAAGGCCCAACAACTAGTTGACATCGTTTAGGGCGTGGACTACCAGGGTATCTAATCCTGTTTGCTCCCCACGCTTTCGTGCATGAGCGTCAGTGTTAACCCAGGAGGCTGCCTTCGCCATCGATGTTCTTCCATATCTCTACGCATTTCACTGCTACACATGGAATTCCACCTCCCTCTGCCACACTCTAGCCTTGTAGTTTCAAACGCAATTCCCAGGTTAAGCCCGGGGATTTCACATCTGACTTACAAAGCCGCCTGCGCACCCTTTACGCCCAGTAATTCCGATTAACGCTTGCACCCTACGTATTACCGCGGCTGCTGGCACGTAGTTAGCCGGTGCTTCTTCTGTCGATACCGTCATGAGTCACGATTATTTACCGTAACCTTTTCTTCTCGACTGAAAGAGCTTTACAACCCGAAGGCCTTCTTCACTCACGCGGCATTGCTGGATCAGGCTTGCGCCCATTGTCCAAAATTCCCCACTGCTGCCTCCCGTAGGAGTCTGGGCCGTGTCTCAGTCCCAGTGTGGCTGGTCGTCCTCTCAGACCAACTACTGATCGTCGCCTTGGTAGGCCTTTACCCCACCAACTAGCTAATCAGACATCGGCCGCTCCAAAAGCGCAAGGTCTTTCGATCCCCTGCTTTCCTCCTTAGAGTATATGCGGTATTAGCACATCTTTCGATGCGTTACCCCCCTCTTCTGGATACGTTCCGATGCATTACTCACCCGTCCGCCACTCGCCACCAGATGCAAGCATCCGTGCTGCCGTTCGACTTGCATGTGTAAAGCATGCCGCCAGCGTTCAATCTGAGCCAGGATCAAACTCTTTAGTTCAATTCTGATTTAAACTTCGCTAGACATTTATGTGTGATTCCTAATAAAAGGATATCTTACTTCTATCCGCGAATACTTATTAATTTATACATTTTCATATTAAGCTTTTAATATTAAAAACTTAATATGACCACAAACTTAAGTACTCACACCTATCGATTGTCTCAACTTTTTAAAGAACATGCCAAGCTTTATACGCTGCAGCAAAGAAAAAGAATTATACCTACTTATAAAAATTTGAGCAACAGTTCTTCTCAATTTTATCCATGCATATGCAAAATACTCTCCTGCAAATTAGAAACTAAACTTATAAAAACAGAAGTGGACCAACATAGCTAAACTCTGAAAACCAATGTTAACCTGAGTTCGGGATAAGAAAAGAAGAGGTGGGCGTCTGCTTTTTTGCGTAAGATTATGTTTCTACACATCAATCAATCGCGCCAAGGAGACGCCCATGGACAGTTTAACCGAGCTTTTCTGCCTTATGGATGATTTTTGTCACCTGTTCGAGCCCGCTTAGAGCACCGCCTTCTGGAAACGGGGGCAAAAAAGCGTA
>JAHBTD010000098.1 GCA_019638775.1 Fimbriimonadaceae bacterium
ATCCGATTCCGCTGCCGCTTCTCTCCTCGGCGGCTTGAGACCGCCGCCAAACTTACCCATGTGCGGCCATCGACAACTTCAGGCGTCCCCCCACACACTCAACGTGGGACCACCCAGGAACGGCCCCTCTCAAACCCCAAGAGGAGAATATGCCCCTCACCATATGCCCAGAATAGCCATCGACCCATGCTAGTCCGGATTCCATGGGAGGCGATTTATACAGGGTCGGTCGGGCCTGCACATCGGATATTGGTGCCTCTTACCACCAGGAAAATCAGACCGTCTCTCGTACGTTTGTGCTGGTCGTTGATTGCACCACGATCGTCGGTATGAACTGATGAGAATGCATCCATTTAATTTCCGTGCAATCCGGAGATAACTGGAACACACCTCACCATCCAACCTGGTAAGCACACCAGCAACCGCCCACGTATCTGGGGGCTGTATTAATTTGTGCAACAGTTCTGCGGCAGGATGTTCGAGTTGGCCTTTTGACCCCACAATCAACGGCACAAACCAATCCGTTCCGGAACAGAGATCGATAGATCTATGAGCCCCGTATCAGGCTTGCCGTTCTGCGTCTTGGCGCGAATGTGATAGGCGGTTATCCGGAAAGAAAACAGGCATCGGCATGAAGCGAAACCCTTGAGGGAGGGTCGTCACAATTCGAAGCGAGGAAATGGCGCAGTCGTTTCAATGTACCCAGCAGTAGCACAACCATAGCAGGCACCCGAGGAGAGGCACACAGTGGGCCTCAGCTCAGTGCGCTACCTGTTGCTGCCAAGCGAATCACGTCCATTCGCCTTGGATTCATTTATGCGTAACCTCCTCATCCCCATAGATAGATCAACAACGCCATAGAACTCGACAGCGGGACGCCGGAAGGCCACAGTCATATGTGTGGGCGCCACCTCCTTCTAGAGGGCTGCAGGCGGGAGGAGAATACCAGCATTCCCGCATTGACGGTCCAGTGCGGAAGGTATCCTCTGTACCTTTCGAGACATTCTGTCGATGACACGAGGGTTTCCCCCTCGTATTTTGACGTGCGCACATTATTGTGCAGCCGAAAGCGCTTCTCACGTAATACCTGGAATCGGCGGAAAGTGACCACGGACAAGGCTTTGAGTCGATTGCGTGATGAATTTTACCGATTGCTTGAAGGTAGACCGGTATGAGAATATGCGCCGTCGCAGGTGTCTGGAATCACCTATTCAACCTAGCATTCACTGCGTAATATTTTCACTATTACGTAGTCTGGTTTTCAGCCAACTCGACGGTCAGAGGGCGGGTGTCTTCAGGAGGGGTAATGAGAGAAACCGACGCAGCTACAATCCAAACGGTAGTGGCAATCATCAGCAGTAACTATCTCCTGCGGCTCGGTTTGCAGCGGATCGTCGAAGCAGAAAGATGGATCAAGTTGATCGGGCAGACTACCCACGGAACGAACCTGGATGAGGTGTTGGCCAGCAATCACCCGACTATCGCGATTCTCGACACC
>JAHBTD010000099.1 GCA_019638775.1 Fimbriimonadaceae bacterium
GGCGAGCACCTTGGTCTCCCGTACCTGGGCTACACTGACGGGACGCGTGCCGATGCTCTATGGGGGAGGCGAGCGGGCGGCAAATTTCCTGATCAAAACCTTTGCCCGGATGACAGCTAAGCAGCAGGAAGCGATTCTGCTTGAAGCGTTCTTCGATCCCAAGGTGTATCAAACCCTGGTCAACGCCGGCACATATGGTCCGGATAATGCGCTCGTCAAGCATCAGCTCAGGCTGCATCTTTACAATCTCAGCGAACTGCATAATGACGCAGATGTAGGCAATAATACGTCATTCTCTTTGCTTGATTTGATTAGCCCAAGCTCGGCCTATGCAAAGGAACCATACAAAGAACCGTCTAATGTTATTGAAAAAAATGGAAAAATTTACTTGTATGGTATCGAAGAAACAGAGGCAGTTCTCGAGCAGGCCTTAAACAGAATAGATGCGACACGAAAGAAAAACCGCGATGCCATTGAAGGGATGTCAGGAGATGAGAAACGATTCGCGCAAAGCATGGCTGATTTAACCGAAGGGATGCACGCAGAGACCTATCGGGTAGGGAAAGAGATACTCAACCGTCGTCGGAGTAAAAAGTGAGTACCAACGCGCAATTCCAGACCCTCGGGCCGTTCTTCGACGGGGGCGTGCTCCAGAGCGGCGTCAAACTCTACCACTACGAAGCAGGGTCCGTGGGGTTCTCGTCGCCGAAGGATCTCTGGCTCGACCGATCGAAGAGCGTTCCCCTCCCGAATCCCTATCAGGGCGATGCGCGCGGGCTGCTCTCCTTCTTTGGGGACGGGCTTTACAAACTGATCGTTGCGAAATCCACGTCGACCGGGCCCTCGCATGATGTGCTCTATACCTGGGACAACTTCTCGATCCTGGACACGATTCAATCCGTGTTCGAAGAGGGCGACGCGGTCACCGCGGCGACGACGATTACCGTCGGGCCTGGCATCTGGACGCATATCATCGGCGACGCGCCGATCTCGCAAATCACGGGAGATCCGCCCTTCCAATGGTTGGCCTTCGACGCCGACCAGACCATGACGCATTCGGCGAATCTGGTCTTGCCGAACGCGAAGCCGCGGACGTTCAAGACCGGCGATGTGGCCTTCTTCCTCAATGACGGGAACAACGTCTGGCGTCTGGCTATGCACCATCAAGGGGCGGAAGGCGCCTACGACGGCCGCATCGGCAGTACCTACCCGGCGCTAGCTACACTCACGATTCCGGCGGATGGGGACTTCGTCGACATCGGCGGGTCGGATGTAGACGTGACGGCACTGGCCTCGATGCCGGCGGGCTATCACTTCCATGCGCGGTTTACCGGCTCCGGCGTCCAGCTCATTCATAGCGCGACGCTCATCTGTCCGAACGGGGACGACTATCGGCTCTGCACGAATGAGATCGTGGAGTTCCGGTCGCTCAGTCCTGGGACCTGGCTCGTGGCATTCCGGTCGGGACCAACC
>JAHBTD010000100.1 GCA_019638775.1 Fimbriimonadaceae bacterium
TACTACAGTCGTAGATAAAGTGCGAGAATATAGCCTGTATCAACAATAAGGTGGGTTTGGGTATGATGTCACAACTAAATGATTGGGCCAGGGAGCTGGAGGTAGTGCACAAGCGGCTTGGAAGTTTATTCAGGCGCAGCGAGCCACGCCAGCGTAGCCTTGCGTACCTGAAGGGCCTGTTGAGCACGGTAGAGCGCAAGAACGGCTGGCAACTGGCCGAATGGATGGGCGAGACAACGCCCGATGGAGTGCAACATCTACTGGAACGCGCGCAGTGGGATGCTGATGCGGCGCGCGATGTGCTGCGCGATTACGTTGTCGAGCATGTGGGTGATTCAGACGGCGTGCTGATTGTTGATGAGACAGGTTTTGTCAAGAAAGGAACCCACTCGGTTGGTGTACAGCGCCAGTACAGCGGTACGGCCGGGCGCATCGAGAACAGCCAGATCGGCGTGTTTCTGTGCTATGCCGGTGCCGGTGGCAGTGCCTTCATTGACCGTGAACTTTATATTCCGCGCCAGTGGACGGATGATCATTTACGCTGCGAGGCTGCAGGCATTGCACAGGAGGTGGAATTTGCGACCAAACCCCAGTTGGCACGCAAGATGATCGAGCGAGCGCTGGATGCGGGCGTGCCCTGTGGGTGGATCACAGGCGATGAAGTTTACGGTGAAGATCGGCACCTGCGGGTATGGCTGGAGTCACGCGAGCAGGCCTTCGTGCTGGCTGTAGCCAGGAATGAGCCGCTGTGGTGGCAGGGGTCGCAGCACGTAAAGGCCGAAGAGATTGCGCAAGCGTTACCAGCACGTGCATGGCGTTGTCTGTCGGCAGGCGCCGGAACCAAAGGCGAGCGCCTGTACGACTGGGCTCTGGTGCCGCTGTGGCGGCTACAATTGACACAGAAGGAGCGTCGCTTCGGACATTACCTGTTGGTGCGGCGCAGCCTGGATGAGCATCAGGAGTTGGCCTATTATGTGGTGCATGCCAAGCGCTCGCAGGCCCAGCTCAAGCGTTTGGTACAGATTGCTGGCAGACGTTGGGAGATTGAGATCGGCTTTGAGGCCACCAAAGGCGAGTGCGGCCTGGATCAGTACGAGGTGCGCCGCTGGCAGGGCTGGTATCGCCACATCACACTGGTACTACTGGCCCATGCGGTGCTGGTGGCCCTGCGGGTGCGGGAGAAAAAAACACACACCCGGCCTGATTGCCCTGAGCGTGCCTGAGTTACGTAAACTGCTATCGCATCTGCTGTGCACACCAGCCAAGCCATCGAGCATGTGCTGCACTGGTCCGTGTGGCGTAGAAGACATCAACATAGAGCCCGACAAGCTCACTACCGGCGCAGAGGATTCTCTCCTCCTGAGTG
>JAHBTD010000101.1 GCA_019638775.1 Fimbriimonadaceae bacterium
CCCCCTCTTTCACGGAACACCGAAAAAGCTCCACTGGAGCACACCCGACCCGGCAAAGGCGACCGGGACCGATGCTGACATCCAGACGGCGTTTGACAGTACGTTTCGTTTGCTGAGGCAACGTGCCGAGGATCTCCTAGGCGCGTGTTCCAGCCAACATTCCGGATGAGCGCAATGAATGCGGCAACTCTACAGAACGTGCAGAGGCTGAAGGCGGGGCACAATGGATCGCCAGGCCCTTCACGCGCGCCCCAACCACGGGCCGACATCCTGAGACAATCGACACAATGGTGCACAGTCCTTTCTTTAACTGTGATCATGGCCGGTTGCCTATCCGCGTGCAATCTCAAGCAACCCTCGGGAGCCATCTCGATCGCCGGGTCAAGTACGGTCTACCCTCTCTCCAAGGCCATTGCGGAGGCCTTCAGCAAAACGAATCCCAGCGTGAAATTCCACATTGCATGCTCCGGTACCGGTGGAGGTTTCAAGAAATTGTGTGCGGGTCAAATCGATATTGCCGGGCCTCACGCCCCATCAGCACAATAGAAATCCAGGAGTGCCAAGCTCAGCATATCGCGTACATCGAGTTGCCGGTCGCGTTCGACACCCTCTCCCTGGTGGTCAATGCCAAGAACACCTTCGCCGGTTGCCTCAGTGTGAACGAGCCTCAACGCATGTGGGAACCGGCTGCCGAACACACGATCACCACATGGCGGCAGATCCGACCGAGCTTCCCGGCCACCCGTTGGTGCTGTTCAGCCCAGGCAAAGACGCCGGAACTTTCGATGACTTCACACTGGCCATAGTCGGCATCGAAGGCACAAGCAGAGGCGACGTCACCATGAGCGAAGACGTATGGTAATCCAGCGAGGCGTGGCGGCGAACCCACGCGCCATCGGCTATCTCGGCTACGCCTACTACCAGAGCAATAAAGAGACGTTACAGCTTGTTTCTGTAGACAACGGGCAGGCTGCGTTGCTCTCAGCGCACAAGCGGTCATCGATGCTACGTACGAACCGCTTTCACGACCGTTGTTCATCTATGTCAACGCTGCTGCCGCCGCCCGCCCGGAAATCGCAGCGTTCGCGCACTTCTCCCTCTCCCACGAAAGCGAGCAGCACGTCTCGACGGCCGGATACGTGCCACTGCCACCTACGGCACGCGCCGTCCAAACCGCTCGACTTGAGAAAGAAATCACTGGGTCGGTGTTCGGTGGCCGCACGGTCCTTGGAGTGAACGTCAAATTTTTCAACGCGAGTGAGGAGGAGAGACTGAGCGCGCAACTGGTTCAATAGCCCTGTCGATAAGATTGAACAGCCCCCCACGGTACGTGACACCAGCTAGAACCCTCTCAT
>JAHBTD010000102.1 GCA_019638775.1 Fimbriimonadaceae bacterium
AGAGAATGGTGTGCATCTGATCCTTTCTACCAAACCATGATGATAGACGAAGGCATATGCTCGGCACGCACAGGAGCAGACATTATTGAGGTGAGCGGTCGACGAAGGAGGTATCCTTAAACTGACCAAGTTCATAAACTCGCGTACAACCCTTAGCCTGTGGGAACTCTTTTCCTTTGTACAGGCGTTTCACGATTTCCTCCTTCGAAAACGTAGTTGCCCCTCCATTTTCACTCACATGGACTCGAATTTCTGTCGGGTGAGAAAGGCAGCTTTCCCCAATCAAGTAAGCAGGACTGAACAACTCATTCACTTCGCTATAGCTCCAGGGGCCAATTGCCGCCACTATTCCGCCTATGGGAGCCACGATGAGCGCCACGGGAAGAATCACAAGGCCACCAACGCCTCCGCCCCGCCGAAGAACAAACTTACCTTCGGAATCCGTACGTAGCGCTTCGTCTGCTAGCTCGCCCGGCTGAACACGAATCCAGACATCGCAATCGGAGATGGGACGATCTTCTTTATCGAGTACGTAGCCCTCGATTCTCAAATACCCTGTTCCGTCGGCCACTCCACAACCGGGGAGACTCACAAGAAGGACCAGTCCGAGCAGAATATTGTGAATACGTCTCACAGAGATGTTTCTTAGATCCTCAAACCTTGGTGCGCACAGACCTCTCGTTTTTGCCCAGGCTGTCTCTTCGACCACACAAGCATGAGAGGCAGTTCGCAGGTTGCGATGGCTGGGATGGAAAGATAGTGGTCGGAGTATACCTGCTTGGCAGATACACACCCAGTGCGGTTCCTGCAACGTTCCGCCACTCAACAGCATTCCTTCATTCAGAGTGGCGGGCTGGATCGTCCTTCACTGCGCCCGTCCAACGAGGGCCTTCCGAGGCCGCGCGTTGCGCGAGCAAGAAGGATGGCCCGCCCGCCCGCTCCCCTTCCTCGCGGGGGTGTGAGGAATGGCGCATTCGGCGTCGGCATGGCAAGGATGGAGAGACGCAGCAGCTGCACCGGCTGCTGCGCAGAACCTCTGTCGCTTATTCGGTGAGTGGCGAGGGCGGCCCTCCCACTGCGCGCATCGGACGAGCACCGTTTCATCGTGCGCGTTCTGCGAGCAAGGAGGGCGCCTGGGCCGCTCCCCTCTCCTTCTTGGCAGGGGTGTGAGGGATGGCGCATTCGGCGTCGTCATGGCGGGGGAGGCGAGACACAGTGGACAAACATACCTGCGTGCGGAGGCATGCGATCATTGGTCGCGCGTTAGAGTCGCACGCAGCGAACGAAGAGACCGATTGCCGGATTGATCCATCGCATTATGACGACGCCGAATGCGCCATCC
>JAHBTD010000103.1 GCA_019638775.1 Fimbriimonadaceae bacterium
TCGGATGAAATGCTTTGAACTATAACAGATTCGGCCTAGCCAGTACTACACAAACCTGTGCCGGGAAGAGAAAAACTTACCCGCCGGCACAGAGAGCCGGGGTAGTCGGTCCCCCTCCGCGGGTTGTAGATGTCGGACGAAGGGCTCTATAATTAATTCCGCTTCAGATCAACCCCGAGACAAAGGAGCCTCCAATGCAACATGCTGCCCCGGTCGATACAGCCGTAACGGTCGCCGACGACCCCCAAGCCCGCGCCCTGCTTCAGCAAGCCTTTGAACGCACCGCGCGCTGGCAGCCTGACTTTCGCGGGTTCTCGGCCGACCTGACCGTCAATACCAACGGCCAGCTGGTGAGC
This sequence comes from Fimbriimonadaceae bacterium, assembly GCA_019638775.1. Taxonomy (NCBI): domain Bacteria; kingdom Bacillati; phylum Armatimonadota; class Fimbriimonadia; order Fimbriimonadales; family Fimbriimonadaceae; species Fimbriimonadaceae bacterium. Next base: position 357 of record JAHBTD010000103.1, read on the forward strand.
GGCACCGTCGTCGTCAAAGGACCGCGTGAAGTCACGGTGCACTTGCCCGACGACACCATCCAAAAATGGGCGCAAGAACAGATCGGCATGATCGCCGTGCACCGCGCACCCCGCAAGTTCGAGGAATCCGACGGCAAACATCGTCTCACGATGGAAGCAGGCGACGAACATCCGCTCGGCCGCCGTCTCGACATCCATGGCGACGGCATGCAGTCTTTTTATCGAATCAGAGATAACCGTATCACCCAGATCAACCGGAAAATGCCCCATGTTGCGTTCACAATCAACGTGGAGGAAAGCAGCACGACGCAGGATCAGAAACAACTGACCACGAAGTACACCGTCTATTATTTCGCGCCGAAGGACGGCACACTTCGCAACGTGGAGAGTTTTACGGACACTCATGTGCGTGTCGGAGCGTCCGATCTTCCTGCGACACGGCGGATCATCTCCTATGAAAACGGCGCCGTGCTCGTACGGACGCTCACCTTCAGCAACCACACACTGTTGGCGTGATGGATTTACGCACGACGTTTCCGCGGAGCATGAAGACGAGGTTGGCCGGCTACGTGCATCTGGCACGGATGATCGACAAATGCCGCGCGGTATTGGCCGGGACGGAAGGCGAATATATCTATCCTTGTCCGATGGATGAACGACTGCTGGACTATGCCGGCATCACGGCCGAACAATTCACGGCGGCGGTGAAGGCCAATCAGACCGATGACGGGGTGGTGGAGTGGTTTCGACGCACCGCCACCCCGCATGGGGAAGCGGAGCTTGAGGCATGGAACGGAACGTTGCTCGAGCGCGGCCCGAGTTCGCCCGAAAGTACCGCGAAATTCAAGACGTACCGTGATGCGGTGGATCCTTCGCGCACGGACATCACGGCCTGGTCGGATCTGCAAGATCTGGAGGAAGGGCGCACGGTTCCACTCCGAACCAGATAAGTCCTTTCCAGGCTCGATCGTACACAGACGC
>JAHBTD010000104.1 GCA_019638775.1 Fimbriimonadaceae bacterium
GGACCTTATGGAGACAGACCTGACAGACGGAGGGTGGAATCCGAGGCCGGTATACTGATACGACGCCCGGGCCTGGTTGCGCGCGCACCCTGACGACTATGTTGCGATGGTCATGGCGGGAGTGGGCGTCTTGGAGATGTCCGTGACGGTCATCCGGTAGAGCTGCACCAGCACGCGAAACGTGCCCAGATTCCACGGGTCCAACTTGCCGTCGTCATTCGAGGCCTTGGCGATGGAGTAGCAGCGATTCTCGAATTTCACCGAGAGGGCGGCATTGTCCGGTCGGGAGTCGGCTTCCACGATGTCGAGCGTGCTCACCGGATTAAGCACAATCTCCCCCGTACGCTCGTCGGGCTCGACCTGAAATTCAGGGTCTACGGCGATGCCATGCGAGAGAAGCTGCATGATCTTATTGACGCTACGGATGACTAGAAATCCGTGCAGGGGATAGTCTCCGCCAGGCCCATCCGACCGGGTATCGATGAGGATATCGTTGCGCGGGTATCGTTGTGCTTCCTCGTGCAGCAGCCGACGCTCCTCATTCGGCAATTGCATGGGATCGTAATTCGCGATGACCGTCCGGCCTGTGTCCCGGCGCCGGACAGTAAGGGCCGGCTCCTCATTCACGCCGCCGATGGCATACCCGAGGTCCAGTGCATCGGTGATCTTATCGAGCCCGCGCACCACATCGCCGGAACCCGAACGAGTGGAAAGCGGCAGCGCCACGGTCTGCTCAAAGATCCACGGCGTCACTTGCAATTCGCGCGACAGGTTCAACGACGACCGGTGCATGACAGGCCGGCGAGACTCCCGATACTCCTCCTCGAAATAGGGCATGTTGCGGCAGAAGGCCGACTCGCCGTACCCGCTCGCTTGGATGCCGCTCGCCATCAGACGCAGGATGATCGCAAGGTTCGACGCCCTGCCGACACATGAAGGTCACGCGACGTTCATCGAACGGAGTCAGGATGCGACGGGTACATTCTTCGCCTTGAATCGGCACGATGGCCATGGTCTGGCGTTCGGCCATACCGCCGCCGAACGAAAGCCCGAGCGAGTCCGGCCCCGGTGCGACGACGGTATGCGTCGAGCCGGCGGTCGCCTGGAATTCGAACATGGCGGCCACACCGGACACGCCGGTAAAGTGCCGCGGGAGACAATGCCTCGACCGGGCGATGTTGAGCAGCAGCATTCGGGCTTCGACCCGCCCCACCGCGCGATCGTAGTCGAGCACGGCTTGGTGAAGCGCAATGGGCGAGAGGCGCCC
>JAHBTD010000105.1 GCA_019638775.1 Fimbriimonadaceae bacterium
GACCCGGCGCTCTTCGGCACCCGCCTCCTGCACGAAACCAAGGAAGCGAAAGATGTCACCGACTCGAACCACGAGGTCGGCACCATCACCATCCACCGCAACAACATCGAGGGCTGGCTCGTCACCCATACGACCTTGAACCCCGCAGTCGGAGACCCCGTCGCGCTCTATCACCACAACCGCATCACGCACCTGATCGACGGGGCCAAGATGTTCCCCGAGGTGACCAACGCCGCCGAGGGCGCCACCGAATCCATCAACCTGATGACGCTCTTTTTCGACGTCGACAACGGCTTTCTCACCAAATTCAAAAGCAGCTTCGACCCGCTCAATCCTCCCGCCACCGGATGCAAGCAGGCGGCGGAGACCACACTCGAAGAGGTACTCAAGAACAAGGGCGGAAAGCCGGTGAACGTCCTGGTCACGAACCTGCCGCTGTCTGCGGAGGACACCGTGACCGAGGTGGCGGAATTTTTCGCACAGACACCGGGCGTGCGCACCAACGCCTATAACAAGGGATTCGCCCTGCTGCATGCCAAGGCCATCGTGGTGGATGGGGACCACGCCATCCTCATGGGATCGCCGCTCAAACAGTACTACTTCAGCGATTCACGTCACGCCATCCGCGACGCGCGCCACAAGGGCTCGCTCATGCACGACGTCAACACCGATCTCAAGGGCCCGGCGGTGTCACACATCGAGAAGACCTTCGCGAGCATCTGGAATGCCACCGGCAAACCCATGCTGATTCCTCCGCCAAAGACCTTTCCCGACCTGCCGGTCACGCCGGACGGAGACGTGACCTCGGTGCAGGTCCTGCGCACGCTGCCTGGCGGTTCGATCAAGCGCGTCAATCCCAGCGACGAGGACTTGCCCTACGGCGAAACCGGCATCCTCGAATCCTACGAGCGCGCCATCGCCAATGCTCAGCGGTACATCTACATCGAGAACCAGTACTTCACGTCGCCCGAGATCGTCGATGCGCTCATCGCGAGGATGAAGGATCTGACCAAGCCGCGCCTGCAGATCATCCTGGTCCTGAACCTGCGGCCCGACCTGCCGGGGTACCCGGATCGCCAGATCGACAACGTCAACCAGCTCCGCCTCGCCGCGAAAACAGGAGGCCATCACCTGGGCGTCTACACGCTCTGGAGCCGATCGGAGAAAGCAGGCAGCGGCGGCGCGGGGAATCCGCGGCGCTACGACGTGATGCCGGTGTATGTCCACAGCAAGGTCGCCATCATCGACGACGTGTGGGCCACT
>JAHBTD010000106.1 GCA_019638775.1 Fimbriimonadaceae bacterium
TTGAAATCCCACGAAGACCTTCCCGATCTCTTCCGGCCTGCCTAAGTCGGCCACGGCGTCGGCGATGGCGTTGTGATACTTCAGTTTGAGGAGCGGCGAGAGCTTGTCTTGGGCCAGTTCTTCCACGCCAATCCTGACGTACTGCGCGAGGACGAAATCCAGAAAGGCCTGCTGTTTGCCGGTGAAATGCGTATGGATCTCCGCCTTGGCCCTGGCAGCGCGTTCCTCGCGCGTGAGCGGCGTCATCGCATAGGCCACATGCGCGAGCACATCGAACAGATCGCTGCGCTCGGCATCGATAATGCGTTGCATCTCCGCCATCTGCTCGGCACCAAACCCTTTCTCAGCGAGCCCTTGAAGGAGTTTCGCGCGCGTGTCGGGCTGGCTCCAAATCGCCCGAAGCTCGGCTTCATTTCTAAAAAAGGCCGGCAACTTGCCAAACAGGAGTTCCAGGAACTGCTGCGCCGACATGGGCGTCCCGTCAGGGTGCCAGAACGTCGTCACCATCATGTGCTGGATCGTGCGGGCCTTGCCATCAGCCAGCTTGATCTTCACCTTTTTCTGGCACATGCACGGCCTCTGGCCGCATTTCTCACAAGGCGCTCGCTCGCAGGCGCATGGATGTTTGCCGCATACACCGCAGGGTTGCGGCGGCAATTGTTCGCAGCGGCAAGGAGATTGTCCGCATCTCGCACAGGGTTCTTTCGGCTCTGGCGGAATCGGTTCCCCATCCCACTCCGGATCGTTGAAGTGATGATGCGCCTTCACGAAATCGTAGATGGTGAAATAGTCCTTCCCGTCATAAAGCCGCGTCCCGCGCCCGATGATCTGCTTGAACTCGATCATCGAACTAACCGGCCGCATGAGCACAATATTCCGGATATTCCTGGCATCCACACCCGTCGAAAGCTTTTGCGAGGTGGTGAGGATCGTCGGGATCGTCTTTTCGTTGTCTTGAAAGTCGCGGAGATGCTGCTCGCCTAGTTCACCATCGTTCGCCGTGACCCGCTGGCAATAGCTCGGGTCGGGACTCGTCTTCATCTGGTTGATGAGGTCGCGGACGGCCAGCGCGTGATCCTGTGTCGCGCAAAAGACCAGAGTCTTTTCCCGCTGGTTAATCGTGTGCATGAAGATCTCGACGCGCTTCTTCTCACGGTCTTTGATCTCAATAATCCGGTTGAAGTCGGCTTCGCTATAGCGTTTGCCATACTCCACCGCCCCTTCCATCACTCGGTCGTCCGGGGTGTAGACGTAT
>JAHBTD010000107.1 GCA_019638775.1 Fimbriimonadaceae bacterium
GAGACCCTCCACCGCAAGTGTCCGGTGCCAACAGATCCTTTCCAGTTTGTGCCAACACATACTTTACACCCGGATGTCTTCAAGCCGTGCTAAGACGACACCGAAGTACAGGACGGCCGTCTCTCCGTCCGGTCCATCGCGCAGCTCCACTCTCTCCCCGGCAAGCCCTCTTCCAATCTTGTACCGTTGCGAGCGGTACCCAAAGTTGCCGTAGTCGTCCACCTTGCGCGAGAGCGCTCCTTCGGGGAGTTCCTGCTCGGGAAGCTTTGACGGACGGGGTCTTGCCGAAAGCGAGTAGGCCGAGCCGGGAGGCTGCATTCCCAGCGCTTCGTGGGGACGCTCCCAGTTGTAGCGGACCCGGAAGCCTTCGTAGACGCTCTGGGCGGTCTTAGCGTCGGGCTGGCGCAAGGAGACGCCGAGCTCTCGGTGCAGAGTTCCATGAAACCTCTCCACTTTGCCCTGGGTCTGGGGATGCCTGGGTCTGCCGTGGCTCGTGCGCACACCCAGCCGCAAGAGCCGCATCTCCAGCCTGGAAGGAAGAGGCGTCGCAAAGGCGCGGAAAGCCGGACCGTTGTCGCAAAGGATGCATTCCGGCAGGCCGTACTCGGCGAAGACGTCCCAAAGGACGCTCCAGACCGATGCGAAGCTCTGGTCGGGCACCGCCCGCAGCGCGATGCAGAAGCGCGTGGCGTCGTCCACCACCGACAGGGCTTCGTAAGGCAAACGCGGAGCCTTGAGCCCTTTGAAGTCCATCTGCCAAAGCTCGTTGGGAAAGGCGCGCTCGAAACGCTGGGAAGCCTCCTGGACCTTGTGGCTTTCGCACACCAGCCCAGCTCGCTCCAGGATCCGGTTCGCCGTGCGCAGCGACATCGGAGCCTCTGCGTCAGGCCAGCCGATCGCCAGAAGCTTCTTGGCTCCCCAGAACGGATACCGAGCCTTCAAAGCCAGCAAGGCCAAAGCATCCTCCTCGTCCGTGATGCGCGCAGAGCGCAAAGGACGCCGCGAGCGCTCCTGCATCGAGCCAATCCCGTGCTCCCTGGCACGCCGGACCCACAGCCTTGCCGTCGGGCGGCTGATACAAAAGCGGCGAGCCGCCTCGCTGATACTCACTCCCTGCTCAAGAACCGCGTACGCCAGAGCGCGCCTTTGATCCATCTTCGTCACCTCGCAAAATCCCATTTCCAGCTCCTACACTGGAAAGGATGTGTTGGCACAAAGTGGAAACTATGTCATGGCACAGGACACAAGCG
>JAHBTD010000108.1 GCA_019638775.1 Fimbriimonadaceae bacterium
ATGAGGATCCGGTTCCATCCCGGCCCTCAGGACTCCGTGAAGTTTGGCATTCCGGCGCCTTGACAGGTCGCACCGAGCAGCGTAAATTTCTCGCGGTTCCACATACTACGAGGCCAAAGAGCGTACCGCTCCGAGCCCGAACGACCCGTAACTGGGTGGTTCGGGCTTTTTTATTGTCTGCGGCCGGGGTATTCGACACCCGGCCTGCGCAGGAGGTGTCTTATGTCCGGACATCGTTCACGCATCTACCGTCTTCTGTTCGTGCTGGCGCTGTGCTGTCTGGGAGGGGTCGCCCCCGCATGGGCGGACTACAACGTCATCGAGGTGCCCGACGGAGGAACCATCAAGGGCAAGGCGTTGTGGAAGGGGGCGATTCCCAAGGTGCCGCCGCTCAGGGTGTTCGCCGATCTCGATGCCTGCGGGACGCAGGTGCCATCGCCCGTGTTGCAGATCGATCCGGCAAGCATGGGTGTGCAGGATGTGCTGGTGTACCTTGAGCGAGTGGAGCGCGGGAAAGCGGCGGAGCCCGTCTATCGCCTTCCTATGGGGAAGGGAGGAGCGTCCTCCACAGGGCATGCCTGCCAGTTCCAGCATCCGGTCTTTCCATTTGTGCGTACGTCACAGGTCGGGATGGTCAATTTCGAACCGGTGCTGCACAATCCCCATTTCTTCAGCGAGACACAGGCCAGCCTGTTTAACCTCGCCCTGCCGACTCCCGATCGAGAAATCACGACCAGGCTCTTGCGTGCTCGCGGAGTCGGATTGCGGTTGCTGTGCGATGTGCACGTTCATATGAATGCCTGGGCGGCGGCGTTCGATCACCCCTATTTCGCCGTGACCGATTCACAGGGGCGCTTTGAAATCAGTGGCATCCCGCCGGGATCCTACACCGTGGTAGCCTGGCATTCCGGCTATAACATCCTCAAGTTCAACGCCTCTCGTCCGGTCTACGACGAACCTCATGTCATTCGGAAGACGGTGACGATCGCACCGCGGGGTCTGGTCGAATCTCAATTTGAATTGCCTGTCCGTCCGGTCGACGTCGAGTGGAACATCGCCGGCGGGGAGGAACGTCCGCCTGAATAACCACCCGTCCTGCCCGGCCGACGCTTGGGCCGATGGCATGTTCGACCACACAGTGAGTCATGGGAGGGAGCGATGAAAAATTCGATGCTTCATGCCAGGGCTGGGATCGCGGCGCTGCTCGTGTTGTTCGCGCTGGC
>JAHBTD010000109.1 GCA_019638775.1 Fimbriimonadaceae bacterium
GGTAATCCTCCCCTAAATTAAAGGTGCACTACAGTAGAATTTTCTATCATAAACGAAGAGGAATTTTACTGATGAAGAAGCATCGATTTACGGAAAACCAGATCATGCAGATATTGAAACAAGCAGAGGGAGGAATTCCTGTGGCTGATTTATGCCGTGAGCATGGGATGAGCAGTGCGAGTTTTTATAAATGGCGCAGCAAGTATGGTGGAATGGATGCCGCCATGCTATCCGAAATGAAGGCGATAGCTGAAGAAAACAAACGGCTGAAACGGATGTATGCGGAAAGCCAGATGCAGAATGAATTGCTGAAGGAAGCACTCGGAAAAAAGTGGTAAAGCCCTCACAGCGCAAGGTGATAGCGCAGTGGGCGGTACAAAACAAGTCTATTAGTATCGGTTTGGCCTGTGCAACATTTGGCATCTCTGAAACTTGCTATCGCTATCGACGGGTACTCAACGATAAGAACGAGGAAATCGCCGATTGGTTGCTACGGCTAACGGCCTGTCACAAGCGTTGGGGCTTTGGTCTATGCTTCCTTTATTTGCGTAATGTGAAGGGTTTTGAATGGAATCACAAATGTGTGTATCGTATCTATCGCGAGTTGGAACTGAATTTACGGATCAAGCCGCGCAAGCGGTTAAAACGGGAGAAGCCGGAACCGCTTGCTGTGCCAGAACAACCCAATGATACATGGTCGATGGACTTCATGGCTGATCAGCTCACCAATGGCAGGTCTTTCCGTACCTTCAATGTGCTGGATGACTTCAATCGCGAGGGATTGGGAATAGAAGTGGATATATCGCTTCCATCAGAGCGTGTTGCACGTGCCCTGGATCAGATCATCGAATGGCGCGGCCAGCCAAGGAAGATCCGCTGTGATAATGGGCCGGAAAATATCAGCGGCACACTTCGTTGTTGGGCAAAGAAACGAGGTATCCAGCTTGATTACATCCAACCAGGAAAGCCACAGCAAAATGCCTACGTGGAACGCTATAACAGAACCGTTCGGCATGAATGGTTGGAGATGAATGAATTTGCAACCATTGAGGAAGCGCAACTTACCGCAACACAATGGCTGTGGATTTACAATAATGAACGTCCGAGTATGGCACTTGGAGGTATCACGCCAGCTATGAAGCTGGCAGAAGCTTTTAAACTAAAACTCTCTACTGTAAGCTCCCATTAAAAATGGGGGGATTACC
>JAHBTD010000110.1 GCA_019638775.1 Fimbriimonadaceae bacterium
GCCGCGCTGCCAAAACCGAGTCGCGGCGAGAAAGTGGCGCGAGGCCCAGAAGACCGGGGAGCGAAAGGAGAGCCACCGTGGCACGAAAAGACGGAAAGGATAGAGGCATCACCCAGCGGAAAGGCCGCGACGGGTGGTGGGTGCGTCTGTATGCCAACGGACGGGAGCGCTGGCATCGCTGTGATACCAAATCACAGGCCAAAGCATTGTATGGACGGCTGAAGGCCGATATTCGGGAAGGGACCTATTTCCCTGAAAAATTCGCACCTCGAAAAGACATCACCCTCCGGGCTTGGATCAAACGCTACCTCGAAGGAACTGTGAACCGAAACAAAGCTGGCGAAGTACTCTACGGGCGGCGCTGGTCCCTGCTTATTGGGAGTCGCCTAGTCACCCAGATTACGGTCGATGATCTCCGACGGATTCAAGCCAGAATGCGCGCCAAGATGAAGGTGAATACGAAGGAACCGCAACGTCTCTGGGCGGATGCAACGATCAACAGACATTTTGCCTTCCTTCGCCATGTGCTCATGCTAGCCGTCAAAGATGACAAGCTGACCAAGAACCCGGTCTCCAGCCTTAAATTCTTTCCTGAAGCCAACAGAACGCGGTTCCTGACGAGTGAAGAACTTGACCGACTGAAGGGCGTAATGTCTCCGGATGACTGGAAGCTAGTCGCGTTCGCCGTCGAGACCGGGTTGAGACGTGGCGAGCAGTTCTCGCTCCGCTGGAACCAGATTGATCTGGAAAACGAGGTCCTGACCCTGCCCATGCCGAAGGGAGGCAAAACCCGGCATGTGCCCCTGAGCGAAGGAGCCAAGACCATTCTGAGGTCATTTGACTCGTTCCTTCGATCGGCTTGGGTGTTCCCAGGCTTAAAGGACGTGACCCACCCTATGGACAGCCGGGCTTTCCTCCGGCGTTCGTTTGAGCCTGGCCTGAGGCGAGCCGGAATCACCGGAGCCTGTTGGCATTCACTCCGGCATACCGCAGCCAGCCGCCGTGTCATGGCAGGGGTCGATCTCGTATCGGTGAAGGAGATCCTCGGGCATCGAGATATTGAGACGACTATGCGGTACGCGCACCTAGCCCCAGGACATCTTCGAGAAGCCGTGAATCGAGGCAGTCTGAGTGGAACCGTGACCAAAACCGTGACCGAGGAAGAGGAAGAAACTGAGGAAGAGATACAACTTGTTGATTTTA
>JAHBTD010000111.1 GCA_019638775.1 Fimbriimonadaceae bacterium
TGCTGTGATCGGCTTCCTGAACAGTGTACAATCAGGCGCCTTCGAATCGAACGGCAGGGCTCCGCGTGGGCGGATGGAACCATCTTTCAAGGGAGTGAGAGGACTCATGACGGTGCGAGATCAACTGATTGCCGCCTTCCATGCCACCCAATCGTTTCGATGGGATCCCGACAAGGGATTCAAACTGGCTTCTGGGTTGATGAGCCCATTTTATGTCGACTGTCGCACTCTGATGGCGTTTCCGCATGCGCGCCATGTGGTGGCCCAACGAGCCTGGGAGGTCATCAAGGACCGGGAGATCGACTGTCTCGGGGGGTTGGAAATCGGCGCGATTTCCATCGCCACGTCGATCTCCGACTTTGCCTATCTGGCTTCCCCGCGCCGGGAGTGGCGGACATTCTTCGTGCGCAAGCAGCCGAAGGACCACGGTCTTGGCCGATTGGTCGAAGGTGTCGTGCGGGCCGGGGACCGTGCGCTTGTCGTCGACGATGTGCTCACCAGCGGTGGGTCGGTCGTGAAGGCGATTGTGGCGGCCCGTGAGGCAGGACTCGAGGTGAAGGAGGCCCTCATCATTGTCGATCGAAAGGAACAGGACGGCCGAGCCCGTGTTGAGCAGTTAGGGGTACGGGTGGTGAGTCTGTTGACGGTTGATGAGTTGATGAGCGGTCGGCCGACCGCCCCCTGAGCTACTTGCAGTCGAATTGAATGCCCCACCGCCGCTCCTCGACGACATCGCTCGATCCTGCGAGCGGGCTGGCCTGGCGTAGCCGCCCCTTGGTTTCTCCCTCGCGGACGATCGTGTGCCCGCGGGGGCATTTCTGATCGATGAGGCGCATGGCGTCTTTGCGGAATGAGGACAACAGTGTGCCGTGCTGGGGCCGGTAGGGGTAGACGACGACGCCTCCCTGGTCTGAGTCTTTGACCAGAATGGCGCCGTCTCCGCAAGCAGCCAGGAGCAAGCCCAGCGCAGGCCCTATCAGACTTGACCAATTTTTCATCGGGCTCCTATCATATGACGTCCATCCTCGCCCCATCATGCTGTGAACAAAGGAGCGGTCGCCATGAGGTATATCATGTCTATCACGTGCGCAGTCGTTCTGAGTGGAGTGCTCGTCCAGGAACCGGTTCCGTCCCTTGCCTATCATTCTTACGTGTTGAGCGTGCAGCAGTTACGCGCCGGCCTAACCAAGGCGT
>JAHBTD010000112.1 GCA_019638775.1 Fimbriimonadaceae bacterium
CATTACCTGTTCGACCCTGATTTTTGTAATGTTGCTTCCGGCTGGGAGAAAGGCGTTGTCGAGAAGAATGTTCAGGATATGCGTCGCTGCATCTGGAATGAAGCCAAACAGCAGCCATTCAGCTCATTCGATGATCTGAACAACTGGCTTGAGGCACGCTGCCGCGCGTTGTGGTCTGAAATCGAGCATCCGGATTATGCGGGTATCACCCTCGCCGACGCATTGGAACAGGAACAGCTGTACCTGATGCCGATGCCGGCACCGTTCGATGGTTATATCGAAGTATTGGCACGGGTATCCAGCACGTGTCTAATCACATTACTGCGCAACCGTTATTCCGCTCCCTGCCGTCTGGCCAATCAGATGGTGGCCGTTCATCAGTATGCCGACCGCATCAAGATCGTCCATAATAACGCCGTGGCAGCCTGTCATAGCCGCCTGTTGAATGGCGACCAGGTCAGCTATGACTGGCAGCACTATATTCCGGTCATCGAAAAGAAACCGGGCGCTTTGCGCAACGGTGCGCCATTTGCCGAACTGCCGGCACCTTTGCTGCAGTTGCAGACTGCGCTGCGGCGCAGGGAGCGCCAGCAGGCTGATCGAATCATGGCCAAGGTACTTCAGCCTGGTGCCAACGCATGGGCTGGAAGCGGTGCTGGTTGCCGTTGAATTGGTATTGGAATCCGGCGTGCCCAGTGCCGAGCATGTCTCCAATGTATTGGCACGGTTGAAACACACCGACATGCCGGCGTCAGTGGAAACAACGCTGAAACTCAAGGAAGAACCACAGGCCGATACGGCGCGCTATGATCGCCTGAATACCAAAGAGGTGCCGCATGTCTGATATTATCGCGCAGTTCAAAGCGCTGAAATTATATGGCATGGCGGGTTGCTATTCCGAGCTAAGACAGCAGAATACGTCCGATGTCGCTGAAAGTTTTAATTTCGCAAATACACTGTTAAACCAGTTACTCCAGGCTGAAACCACCGAGCGCAACATCCGTTCCATCCGCTATCAAACCCAAGCCGCCAGATTCCCGGTGCAGCGCCACTTACAGGGATTCGATTTCAATCAGTCCAAAGTCGATCCACAACTGATTCATCAACTGGCTACGATGGAATTTACCGCCGTCGCACAGAACCTGGTGCTGGTCGGCGGCACCGGTACTGGCAAAACGCACCTGGCTATTG
>JAHBTD010000113.1 GCA_019638775.1 Fimbriimonadaceae bacterium
AACGCTGCTCGGGATCCTCGTCACGCATGAATTGGGGCACTATGTCTTGTCGCGGTTGCACGGTGTGCCGACCTCCTTACCCCTCTTCGTACCGGGGTTGCCGCATTTCGTGGGGACATTCGGGGCGATTATCCGCATGCGCGCTCCGCTGACGGATCGCCGGGCGCTGTTCGATATCGGGGTCGCCGGCCCGATCGCCGGATTCGTGGTCGCGGTGATCGCGTTGGTGATCGGGCTCAGGCTCTCGACGGTCGTGCCGATTCAAACCAGCTACGGCATGCACCTCGGAGAACCGCTGTTGCTGCAATTCGCCTCCTGGGTCGTGATCGGGCCGTTGTCCCCCACTGCCGACGTGATCCTGCATCCGGTCGGCTTTGCCGCCTGGTTCGGTCTCTTCATTACCTCGCTCAACCTGCTGCCGATCGGCCAGCTGGACGGCGGACATGTGGCGTACGCGCTGCTGGGGGAACGTCAACGCAGCGTGGCGGTCGCCCTGATTCCGATTCTGATGCTGTTTGGCTGGCTGGGGTGGAAAGGGTGGTTCTTGTGGGTCGGGCTCGCCGGCCTGATGGGGCTGGCGCATCCCCCAGTGCGGAATCCGGGTCGTGAACTCGGCGGCCTTCGCCTGTTCATCGGCTGGATCGCCCTGCTCATCTTTGTGCTGACGTTCTCCTGGGAGCCGTTTATTCTCCGCTAACCCATGCATTGCGAAAAATGCGGATGGGAACAGGACGAGGGGCGGGTGGACTGCGCCCGCTGCGGCATCATCTTCGCCAAGATGCATCGTTCCCCACGTCCGGCTGCAGTGTCGCCCCCACCGAGTCACCAATCGACCGGAGCAGAGTTGCTCGAGGAGTGGGTGCTCGTCACCGAGGAATCGGTCAATCCCTTGTACTTTGCCGGGCGTGTGCTGGTGTTCCTCTTGCTGACCTGGTGGGGTTGGCGGTTGATCACCACGCCGCTCGAAACTAATTACACGGGGGAATCCTTTCTCCACCTGATCAATCTCCCATTTCATGAAGCCGGGCATCTGATCTTCATGCCCTTGGGGCGATTTATGACCATCCTCGGCGGCAGTCTTGGCCAGATTCTCATGCCGCTGATCTGTCTGGGCACGTTCCTCATCAAGACGCGCGATCCCTTCGGCGGGTCGGTGGCCCTCTGGTGGACGGCGGAA
>JAHBTD010000114.1 GCA_019638775.1 Fimbriimonadaceae bacterium
CTGGAAGTTTAAGGATGATCAGCCTCAGCGCGATCAGCACTTGGATCTACTGATGGCCGAGTTGAAGGAACTGCGCGAGACGCTCCACGCCATCAAGTAGGTTCGTTCGTGGGATGACGGTGACGGAGAGGGCTTGTTGTCTCATCGTGAAGGGACGACTGTCCTTCTGCCTCCGTCGCCCGCGATGCCCTGTCCTCACCGCAGCACCTGTTCCATTCGTCAGTCGCTGTGCCAGTGCGATATGACCGGGCCGTGAGTCCGTTGCTTACCTGGCAGCCAACCAGTAAGATGGACTCGCGTTCATAGGAGCACGCCCACCACATGAGGTTTTTTTATGGAGTACGCATGATCAGGCGACTGCGATGGTCCGCTCTCGCGCCGATGTTGTGCGGGTGGTTCGCGTTGGCACTTGTGCCTGGTTGCAAGCAGGAAGCCGGGTCCGCTCCGCCGCTCCAGGTGCCGGAGGTGGGGGTCGTGGTCGCGACCGCTCAGGATGTGCCTGACGAACCGGAATTTATCGGGCAGGCCGAGTCGTCGCGTCCCGTGGAAATTCGATCTCAGGTCACCGGCATTCTGAAACAGTGGTTTTTTAAGGAAGGGCGCGACGTCAAAAAGGGCGATCGGCTCTATCAAATCGATCCTGTGCCCTTCCACGCCGCAATGCTGAGTGCCAAGGCCAAAGTGGCGCAATCGGAAGCCCGGTTGGTGCAGGCCAAGCAGAATCTGGCGCGCGTGAAGCCGCTGTTAGCGGAGCAGGCGGTCAGTACGAAAGACGTGGATGACGCGGTGGCCGAAGAGTTGGCGGCGAAGGCCGCTCTCGAAGGCGCCAAAGCCGAACTCGTCAAAGCGAAATTCGATCTCGACAATACGCTGATCATCGCGCCGATCAATGGGATGATCGAACGGACTCGTGTGTATGAAGGGCGGTTGGTGTCGGCGCAAACGGATCTGTTGACTATGATTCATCAAGTCGACCCCATGTATGTCATCGTGAGCGCGCCGGAGAGTTTTTTGCTGAAGCGGAAGCGCGATACCGATGCCAAACGTATTCAACACCCCGGCGTGTACCAATTGCGCGGCGTGCTCACGTTTGTCGACGGCACCACGTACCGGCATGAAGGGGTCTTGGATCTGCTCGACGTAGGATTAAAAACCGATACGGGCTCACGACAGGCGC
>JAHBTD010000115.1 GCA_019638775.1 Fimbriimonadaceae bacterium
CGTCTTGATCGGCGGGGAGAACGGCACCGGCAAGGAACTGGTGGCCAGGGCTATCCATCAGCACAGCGGGCGGGCGAACCAACCGTTCGTGGCGGTGAACTGCGCGGCCATTCCCGAGACGTTGATCGAAAGCGAGTTGTTCGGCCATGAACGAGGCGCCTTCAGCGGGGCGACGACGATGAAGCGCGGACAGTTCGAGCAGGCCGACGGCGGCACCCTGTTTCTCGACGAGATCGCAGACATGAGTCTGAGCACCCAGGCCAAGGTGTTGCGGGCGTTGCAAGAACAGCAGTTCACGCGCGTGGGGGGGACCAAGCTGATCAAGGTGGATGTGCGCGTCCTGGCCGCCTCGAACAAGGATCTCTTGCAGGAGATCGACAAGGGGACGTTCCGCGAGGACTTGTTCTACCGGCTGAACGTGGTGCCGATCGTCGTGCCCACCTTGCGCGATCGCCGCGAAGACATTCCCTTGCTGGTGAAACATTTCCTGCGCGTGCATGCCGAAGAGCAGGGCTTGAAGCTGAAGCAGGTGTCTCCGGAAGCCATGGAGGTGTTCATGCACTATGAATGGCCCGGAAACATTCGCGAACTGCGCAACTTGATCGAGCGGCTGATGATCATGGTGCCGGGGCCGGTAATCGAGGCGTCCCACGCGTCCGTCGCGCTACAAGTCCGTCCCCAACTGTCCGCCGCCCACGCGGCCGGCGGGGCGCAACCGGTCAATACGTTGCTGACCAGACCCTATGATTCGCTCCGCGACGCGCGGAATGCGTTTGAAAAGGAATTCATCGCACGGAAGTTGCGCGAACATCACTGGAATATTTCCCGCACGGCGGAAGACCTCAAAATCGAGCGCAGCCATCTGCATCGGAAGATTAAGTTGCTTGATGTCGAGATGCGCCCCGAAATGTAACCGGGCCACTGAAACAGCTCCCCAACGTCGTTCTCGGCTCGAATCGATCCTCAACGTACCCCAGAGGGTACGCTTCCGGTTCTTTCTCGCCTGCGGCCTCGTTGGATGAGCTGTTTGAGCAGCCCTTCCAGTGTTGACGTCTGATGGACTCGCGAAGCGTCCCAGTGCATGAGACTGTTGTTGACCCACTATCAGTCGGCTCGTTAAGATGCGGCCCCTATGACTACTTATCGTGATGCCGGG
>JAHBTD010000116.1 GCA_019638775.1 Fimbriimonadaceae bacterium
CCCTTCGCGTGGGCTTCGCAAGGGCGTCGTCGTCAACATCGAAAGCACCGTCGAGTCGATCAAGAAAGCGGTCGAAGAGGCGGAACTCATGGCGGCCGTGCAGATCAATTCGGTCTATACAGGCATCGCCGGCAGCCACATTTCAGGAGAAAATCTCAAAGGCGTGGTGGCACTCAAGAAGCAGGAAGTGACCCGCGACGACATCAGTCGCGCCGTGGAGAGCGCCCGTACGCTGGCCGTCATTCCCCATGAACGGCGCATTTTGCACGTCCTCCCACGCGAATTCATGGTCGACGATCAGGAAGGGGTCCGCGAGCCGCTGGGGATGTCGGGCAACCGGCTGGAGGTCAATGTTCATGTGATTACGGGGGCCGTGACCTCGGCGCAAAACATTATCAAGAGCGTGAATCGTGCGGGCCTCGATGTGGTGGACATCATTCTTCAGCCGCTTGCGTCGAGCGAAGCCGTCTTGAGCGCAGAAGAGCGCGAACTGGGCGTGGCGATGGTGGATCTGGGCGGTGGGACGACCGATCTCGCGATTTTCCTCGACGGCAGCATCAGGCATACGGCCGTGCTTCCGATCGGCGGGCAGAATCTGACGAAGGATTTGGCCATCGGGCTGTTGACCTCTCAAACCGACGCCGAAAAAATCAAAGTGCAACATGGCATTGCCCGCACCGAACTGGTGCACGGCCATCAGATGGTGGAAGTGCCCTCGGTCGGCGACCGTCCGCCGCGGCAATTTACGCGCCGCGACATCGCAGAAATTCTGGAACCGCGTGTTGAAGAAATGTTCGATCTGGTCAAGCGCGAAATCGTGCGAGCCGGATATGAAGGTATGCTCGGCGCAGGCGTCGTGATTACGGGCGGAACCTCGCTGCTGGAAGGCATGCCGGATGCGGCGGAACGCGGGTTGAATCTGCCGGCTCGGCGCGGCTCGCCGACAGGCATCGGCGGGTTACGGGATATCGTCAGCAACCCGATGCATGCAACCGGGGTCGGGCTGTTACTCCACGCGCGTCAACATGCCGACAATTTGGAGGCTGCCGGCATGCGTCATGGCAAAGGGCTCGGGAAAGTGTTCGATCGCATGCGATCGTGGATGTTCGAATTCTTCTAATTTTCGCGGTCGGCGTT
>JAHBTD010000117.1 GCA_019638775.1 Fimbriimonadaceae bacterium
GGGTATAGGAAAAATAAACCACCTTTTCCATGAATTTTGAATGTACCGAAAGCTGGCTCAGCTGTCAAACACGGTGATAATCGATCGAAAAATGACTATATTTCGGTTCAGTTAGCACGAAAAGTTAAAGATTTTGCCGCATTTTGGCGCTTTAGGCGAAAGACGCCCAAGGGTAAAGGTCAGTTCCGTGATGAAGAGGATTGAAAGGAGCGAGCACGGGATCAGGTTGGCTCGAAAGGATCAAAGATTTGTGCAGGTGCTCTAGGCGGTGCCCGGGCAGGTAGACCGAGATGATCAAGAATTTTAGTGATTGCGGCTTTCTCCACGATGGCGGCGATGATTTTCATATCCCCGCCACAGTGCGGACAGTGTTCGATGTCGATATCAAACACCCGCTTTAACAGGCGCGCCCAACTAATACGCACGGAAACCGGGGGATATTGTGCATCGTCATTCGCATCGGATGGGCTATTTTTGCCTTTCTTCTCGCCTGGAATAATCTTTGGGCGCAACTTGGCATTGGGTGCGAGCACGCCATGAAAGCGGATAAGGTTCAGTCTTGGCCGAGGAACCAATGCGGCCAGCCGTTGCATGAATTCCAGTGGCGACATGACAATATGCGTCGTGCCATCCCGATAAGGCGTTTTTAGCGTCAGCACCGCCTGCCCAGTACCATTGAGTGTTAGCCGTTCATTAGCAATCGCCGGTCGCGTGATGTAACGGCACAGATGTTCCAATTTCTTACGCTGATTCATGGCGCAACGCACCCCGGTATGTAGGCTAAACCCATGTGCATTAACGCAGTATTTTTTGTCTGGCTGTGGCTGCACATTTTGTGTGGGCGCAGTTTTCAGTGTCAGCACCTTCTGCCCTGCCCGGCGACCGAGTGCTATCCGGTAGGTGCAGGCCGCCGATTGCAGTGGACTCAGCGCCGCGTCCGTTTCCATTTCAGCTAAGTAGCTCATCCCCTCTTCCTCAATAAGCGCGCCGTTACGGGTCAATGCTTTCATGATGCGCTGGATGATCTGGCTAAGCAGTCTTTGCAACTGCTCAGTCGTCGGTGACCGTGCGCTGTGGAATTCCGCCGCACCATTCTGGACACGGTAAACGCCGTCAAGCACGAGGCAA
>JAHBTD010000118.1 GCA_019638775.1 Fimbriimonadaceae bacterium
CGGCGAAGGTGGCCCTCCTTGCTCGCAGAACGCGCACGATGAAACGGTGCTCGTCCGATGCGCGCAGTGGGAGGGCCGCCCTCGCCACTCACCGAATAAGCGATAGAGGTGCTGCGCAGCGGCCGGTGTAGCTGCTACATCTCTCTACCCTCGCCATGACGACTCCGAATGCGCCATCCCTCACACCCCGCTAAGAAGGGAAGGGCCGTGGGAAGGCAGTATGCGCCAATGATGTTCAGCCTCCTGTGGCTCCGAGCTAGAAATGTAGTTGTATGTCCGCAGAAGAAACCCATCACGAGATAATCTCCATAATCGGCTCACAATACTTCACCCCTATTGCTCAGTTGATTGACAAATGGGTTGATCGACGCCCCGTGCGCCGTGATTCTGTAGGCGCTCCGTTCTACGAAGGAGGATATGCTGTCTCGGTCATCATCCTATTGGTGGCCGCACTAGAATCATACGTCGCAAGAGATCGGTTTTTCAGCCACAAGCAGCCTCGCAGGATGCACGCCACTGTCCCTGAGTATATGGGGGAGGTTTATCGCTATCGTGGTCTTGCACGACTCTCCGAATTATTTGTAGTGCGGAACGCTATTATTCACAGTCATGTGTGGGTGTTAAGGTTCGCTTTGCGCAAGCCCGGAGGTCGTCGGTTCATTTCTGCGAGTCGCACAGGTTGGAGTGGAAACGAGAAGCTTGAGATGCACTTGAATCTTAAGACACACCGCACCAAGCGGTTGCGATTAAACGCCATACCGTCACGTATGGACAGAACTGACGTCATCAAGGCGTTTGATATCGTAGTAGCAGCTTTTCGATTTCTAGAGAAACGGGGAGCGAATCCGCTTCCAATCTTTCCATTTGATGTACGGCACCAAGGCCAACGCATATCTTTTGACAAGCTCTCACAGTGTTTAGTGGCTCTTCCAGAATGTCCCCCAAATGAAGAATGAGTGGGTAACCCTTTCACTGAAGTGGCAATCGATCTTGCTTATTCGCGCCACTGGGTATCGGGGTGCCATGCTCATCAAAAAGGAGGTCCATGCACACCATCCTGC
>JAHBTD010000119.1 GCA_019638775.1 Fimbriimonadaceae bacterium
ACGCCCGCGCAGCCCATTGTTGAGTTGAATCATGCAGGCCGGGCAACTGGTGGCCACCGTATCTGCCCCGCTCTGCTCGATGTTCCGGCGCTTCCTATCGAATACCTTCTGAGAGGTGTCGTAGTCTTTCACAAGGTAGGTGCCCGCCCCGCCGGCACAGCGGTCGGCATCCATCATCTCGACATAGTCGGCACCCGGGACCTGCTTGAGCAGTTGGCGCGGTTCCTTCGTGACGCCCGCCGCCCGCAGGTGACAAGACGAATGGTAGGTCATCCGCCGGCCCGCACCGTTCGCCGCGCCCATAGGCGGATGCTCGGGCGAGCGCGCCACGAACTCCGTGATGTGCACCACCTTGTGTGCCAGTGCGTCCGCCGCCTGCTGTTCCGGCCCGGCCTCGAAAAACTTCCTGTATTCCTTGAGCATGAGCGTACAGGAGGCGCAGCCCGTCACGACTTGATCGTACCCCGAGAGCGACTGCAGATTGAACCGTGCGTTGTCTTTTACCAGGTCCACGTGGCCATAGGTTTCGATCGGCGTCCCGGAGCAGCGCTGCGGAGGAAGCTCAACATTCACTTTATGTTTCTGCAACACACCGATCACCGCATCCCCCACCCCGTCGTCAAAGTAGTTCGCCGCACAACCGTGGAAGTAGGCCACGCGCGGACCGGTTGCAGTCGGGTTCGATTGCGTGAGCTCCGGATAGCGATCGCGCAGATGCCGAGGAGCCAGCTTCGGCAGCACCATGTCGGCCGGCAGCTTGGCCGTGGGGGCGATGCGCTTCAACACCGGCGCCGCCAGACGTTCGAGTAGCGCGCGCGGCCCCGGGCGATCCCACAGGCGTTGCGTCTTCGCCAGAAGCTTCAGCATCACTTCAAAGATCGGCAGCTTGGCTTGAAGCGCGAACAACCACCGGCTTCCTTGATTCGGATGCTCGGCGCGCCGCTGAAGAATGAGCTCCGACACATCGACCCCTGCCGGGCAAATCGTGCGGCAGGATTTGCAGTTGAGACAAGCCTCCACCACCCGCTTCGAGGTGAGATAGGAATAGTCCTTGGCT
>JAHBTD010000120.1 GCA_019638775.1 Fimbriimonadaceae bacterium
GGCCAAGGATTACTCCTATCTCACCTCGAAGCGGGTGGTGGAGGCCTGTCTCAACTGCAAATCCTGCCGCACGATTTGCCCGGCAGGGGTCGATGTGTCGGAACTCATTCTCCAGCGGCGCGCCGAGCAGCCGAATCAAGGGAGCCGGTGGCTGTTTGTCCTTCACGCGAAGCTGCCGATATTTGAAGTATTGCTGAAGATTCTGGCGAAGACGCAACGTCTCTGGGATCGTCCCGGTCCGCGCGCAGTGCTGGAACGTCTGGCGGCTCCCGTGCTGAAGCGTATCGCCCCCACGGCCAAATTGCCGGCGGACATGGTGTTGCCCAAGCTGGCTCCGCATCATCTACGCGATCGCTATCCCGAGCTCACGCAATCGAACCCACCTGCAACCGGTCCGCGCGTGGCGTATTTCCATGGTTGCGCGGCGAACTATTTTGACGACGGGGTGGGGGATGCGGTGATCGGCGTGTTGCACAAACATAAAGTGAATGTTGAGCTACCTCCGCAGCGCTGCTCCGGGACGCCCATCGAAACCTATGGCCACGTGGACCTCGTAAGAGACAACGCACGGTTCAATCTGCAGTCGCTCGCGGGGTACGATCAAGTCGTGACGGGCTGCGCCTCCTGTACGCTCATGCTCAAGGAATACAGGAAGTTTTTCGAGGCCGGGCCGGAACAGCAGGCGGCGGACGCACTGGCACAAAAGGTGGTGCACATCACGGAGTTCGTGGCACGCTCGCCCGAGCATCCGCCTATGGGCGCGGCGGACGGTGCGGGCCGGCGGGTGACCTACCATTCGTCTTGTCACCTGCGGGCGGCGGGCGTCACGAAGGAACCGCGCCAACTGCTCAAGCAGGTCCCGGGTGCCGACTATGTCGAGATGACGGATGCCGACCGCTGTGCCGGCGGGGCGGGCACCTACCTTGTGAAAGACTACGACACCTCCCAGAAGGTATTCGATAGGAAGCGCCGGAACATCGAGCAGAGCGGGGCAGATACGGTGGCCACCAGTTGCCCGGCCTGCATGATTCAACTCAACAATGGGTTGCGCGGCCGC
>JAHBTD010000121.1 GCA_019638775.1 Fimbriimonadaceae bacterium
CGATCGATCAACGTGCTCTTCCCGGTTCCGGGATATCCGGTGATGCCGATCACCGAAGCCTGCGTACGCGAAGGCGTGAGTTGCGCCAGGACTGCCGCTCCGACCGGGTCCCGGTTTTCGATGAGCGACATGACGCGCGCGATGGCCCGAACCTCGCCCTTTGCGATCTGATCTGCGAGGGTCTCGGCTTCGAGCCGCATGAACGATCGATCGAGACAGGCCTGCTCCACATCACACCTTTACCGTTGCCGGTGGTTCGCAATGGCGCGGCACGTGAGCGAGTCGGGAGCTGAGCGGACGCCGTAGCGCTTCGGCCAACTGTTGCGCGCAAGCCGCCACCAGCCCTTCATCGACCGGCACCCTCGCGCCGGAGGCCTTCAAGGCAAACACGACATCTTCCGTCGCCACATTGCCGGAGGCGCCCGGCGCATAGGGGCAACCGCCCAGACCTCCCGCCGAACAGTCGAAGGCCGTCAGTCCATATTCGTCCCAGGCCGTGAGGACATTTGCGATCCCCATGCCATAGGTGTCGTGACAATGCAGCGACAACCGTGCCGGGTCGATATGGGGGATCACGGTATCCAGCAACATGCGGAGGTCGGACGGTGCGGCCTTGCCGACGGTTTCGCCCAGCGACAGCTCATCCACGCCGAGATCGAGCAGTTGTTTCATGACATCCAGCACGCGCGTCGGAGCGATTCGTCCTTCATAGGGGCAGAACAGCACGGTGGAGACGTAGGCGCGCACCAGCATGCCGTCACGTTCGGCCGCTCTGACGATCGGCCCAAACCGCATCAGCGATTCTTGGACCGTGGCTTTGATGTTGTGCCGGGTGAAACTGTCCGACGCGGCGGTGAAGAGGGCAATCTTGGTGACGGCTGCCGCTCGGGCCCGCTCGAAGCCGCGCGCGTTCGGCACCAGGGCCGAATAGGTGACACCGGGGAGGCGTTCGATGCTCCGGAAGACTTCGTCCGCATCCGCTAACTGAGGAATGGCGGTGGGGGAGACGAACGAGCCGGCCTCGATCTCCGT
>JAHBTD010000122.1 GCA_019638775.1 Fimbriimonadaceae bacterium
TTCCGGCTCCCGCTGCGGCAGATTCGCCTTCATGGGGAAGTCGGTCTTCGGCAAGTTGAGAGTCGATTTATAGTCCATAGGTACTCACGCTGTCGGCTGACAGCCTTCAGCGATCAGCATATCAAGAGGTTACACGCTTCGTCTCAGGTGATCTGGTGGAATATACCGGAAGGAGACAAGAGGAACCAGTGGTTTGTTGTGGGCGAAACCCGTCAAGTCCCGAGCAACTGAAATACTATGGTGCGTTTGGTCGTTGAGGCGATCGGTCATGGACAGAATCGTCAAAAGCGTCTATCGGCAAGGCCGCAGCGAGGCGCACGGCGCGAGGAATAACGAGCGCCACGTTTGTGCGCCCCCGCGAGTCGGTGAGCGGGCAGTGTCTTAACAATATTCACGCGTCAAAGCGGCACGCATCTGAGCGACGCGAGAACGCAGCCGGAAGCGGTTTTCACGATTCTGTCAGCTGAGGGCCATCATGCGGTCCAACGCCACCTTCGCCAATTGTTTTTCGTCGTCCGGAACGACGATTCGGTTGACGACATGTCCCTCGGCGAGATTTTCCAGCGCCCAGCAGAGATGCGGCGCATCGATGCGGTACATGGTGGCGCATTGGCAGACCGTGGAAGAGAGGAAAAACACCTTCTTGTCTGTCTGCTCATGCTTCAGGCGATTGACCAGGTTCAATTCCGTGCCGACCGCCCAGGTGGTGCCAGCCGGCGCGGCCGTGATCGTCCGGATGATGTACTCCGTCGAACCCACCAGGTCGGCCTTGTTCACCACATCTTCATGGCACTCGGGATGCACGATCACCTTCACCTCGGGATGCTGCTTGCGGAAGTAATCGACGTGGGACGACTGGAACATCTGGTGCACGCTGCAATGGCCCTTCCACAGGATCAGCTTCGCCCGCTGAATGGCTTCAACCGAGTTGCCCCCGCGCGGCATGTAAGGATCCCAGACGATCATCTGCTCGCGCGGAATGCCCATCTTGTTGGCGGTGTTCCGGCCGAGATGCTCGTCGGGGAAG
>JAHBTD010000123.1 GCA_019638775.1 Fimbriimonadaceae bacterium
CGGGTATCAGGAGTTGTTTGCCGCCATGACCGGAAAAGCCGGTGCGGCCGGGGGAGCCGATGCCGTGAAAGGCCGCGTCACGGAGGCCGTGGCTGCTACGGGGTCCGCGGCCGGCCTGTTGCGTCAATCGGCGGATGCTTTTACCGCCGCCGGTGAGGCCGCCGGGCGCGTGGGCGATGCGCGCGGTCAGTCCTACGCCTGGGGGTATCTCGGAGAGCTGCGAGAGCGTGAGCATCGCCATCCGGAGGCCTTGGAGTATTCGCGGAAGGCCACCTTCGCTGCTCAAAAAGTACATGCGCCGGAATCGCTGTACCGTTGGCAATGGCAAACGGCGAGATTGTTACGTGCAGAGGGCAAGGAGGAAGAGGCGCTGACTGCCTACCAGCGTGCTGTGACTCTCCTGAAGCCGATTCATTACGAATACTCTGTGGGGTATCAGGGACGGCATCATTCGTACTATGAATCGGTCGCGCCGTTGTTTGCAGAGTACGAGGATGTCTTGTTGCGGAGAGCGGCAGCGGCAAAGACACCGGATCAGAACGAGCAGTTGCTCGTGAAGGTGAAAGAGACGATCGAAGTCTCGCGGGCGGCCGAATTGCAGGACTATTTCCAGGACGATTGTGTCGCGACGGTCGCGAGTCACCGAGGGGCCGGCTCCTTAGCGCCCGACACTGCGGTGATCTATCCTATTGCGTTTCCCGACCGGCTCGAATTGCTCCTGGAAACGGCCAACGGACTGAAGCAGGTGAGGGTTCCTGTAACGGGCGACAAGCTGACGAATGAAATTCGTTCGTTCAGGCGGCTGATTCAGGACTCGCAGTCGCAGAATTATCTGGCTTCCGCCCAGACGCTGCATGGCTGGTTGATTGCGCCCATTCAGCAAGATTTACAAGGGGCCGGCGTACATACGCTCGTGATGGTAGCTGAGGGGTCGCTGAGGACCATTCCCATGGGGGCTTTGCACGATGGCCGGCATTTTCTCGTGGATTCACTCGCCGTGGCCGTCACACCGAGC
>JAHBTD010000124.1 GCA_019638775.1 Fimbriimonadaceae bacterium
ACTCGGTGTGACGGCCACGGCGAGTGAATCCACGAGAAAATGCCGGCCATCGTGCAAAGCCCCCATGGGAATGGTTCTCAGCGATCCCTCAGCTACCATCACGAGCGTATGTACGCCGGCCCCTTGTAAATCTTGCTGAATGGGCGCAATCAACCAGCCATGCAGCGCCTGGGCGGAAGCCAGATAATTCTGCGACTGCGAGTCCTGAATCAGCCGCCTGAACGCACGAATTTCATTCGTCAGCTTGTCGCCCGTTACAGGAACCCTGACCTGCTTCAGTCCGTTGGCCGTTTCCAGGAGCAATTCGAGCCGGTCGGGAAACGCAAGGGGATAGATCACCGCAGTGTCGGGCGCTAAGGAGCCGGCCCCTCGGTGGCTCGCGACCGTCGCAACACAATCGTCTTGGAAATAGTCCTGCAATTCGGCCGCCCGCGAGACTTCAATCGTCTCTTTCACCCTGACGAGCAACTGTTCGTTCTGATCCGGTGTCTTTGCCGCTGCCGCTCTCCGCAACAAGACATCCTCGTACTCTACAAACAACGGCGCGACCGATTCGTAGTACGAATGATGCCGCCCCTGATTCCCCACAGAGTATTCGTAATGAATCGGCTTCAGGAGAGTCACCGCACGCTGGTAGGCCGTCAGCGCCTCTTCTTCCTTGCCCTCCGCACGTAACAATCTCGCCGTTTGCCATTGCCAACGATACAGCGATTCCGGCGCATGTACTTTTTGAGCGGCGAAGGTGGCCTTCCGCGAATACTCCAAGGCCTCCGGATGGCGATGCTCACGCTCTCGTAGTCCTCCGAGATACCCCCAGGCGTAGGACTGACCGCGCGCATCGCCCACGCGCCCGGCGGCCTCACCGGCGGCGGTAAAGGCATCCGCCGATTGACGCAACAGGCCGGCCGCGGACCCCGTAGCAGCCACGGCCTCCGTGACGCGGCCTTTCACGGCATCGGCTTTCCCGGCCGCACCGGCGTTTCCGGTCATGGCGGCAAACAACTCCTGATACCCA
>JAHBTD010000125.1 GCA_019638775.1 Fimbriimonadaceae bacterium
CCTGTTTGCGCCGATCGTCGGCTTGCTGGTCAACGGTGCTTCCGCTCTCACGGTTCCCTTCACCGTGCTCCTATATTCGGTTCTGGGATTCATTGTGATTCCATTGGTTGCAGGCGTCCTCATCCGCCATTGGCTTATTGCACAACATGGGAAGGAATGGTTTGAAGACATCCTGCTCCCTCGGTTTGCCCCCATCACGATCGCAGCGTTACTCATCACGTTGATACTCATTTTTGCCTTTCAAGCCGAAAACATCCTGGGAAAGCCTTTCCACGTGCTGCTCATTGCGATTCCGATTCTCCTGCAGGTGTATTTCAACGCTTCGCTGGCCTATGGGCTCATGAAATGGCTGAACGTACCGCATGCCGTCGCGGCACCGGGCGCACTGATCGGCGCGAGTAACTTTTTTGAACTGGCCGTAGCCACTGCCATTGCCTTGTTTGGCCCAGAATCAGGCGCTGCGCTGGCAACGGTGGTTGGCGTACTGGTGGAGGTTCCCGTGATGCTCTCCGTCTGTCAGGTTTGCAATCGAACCCGGCACTGGTTCCCTGTGAGTGAGGCCAGGGCATGAGCGGTGGGGCATTTCCTGGATTTGTATGGGACCGTTGGAATCGTGGCCTTGAGCGTCCTGTTGGTGGCGTACGGCTTTGAAAGGTGGGGCGGTACGACGTGGCCTGGGTTGCACAGGCCGTTCACCCTTAGGCAGCTGCTCGGCGAGTGGTTGCTGTATATGCTCCTGTTCGCAGGCCTGGGAACCTTGCTCGAGCAATTGCTGAAGTTCGCATGCTCAATCAGTTGTTAGCAGACGTGATGACAAACTGACTGACTAAGAGGGAGGCAGCATCATGAAACGCTTTCATCTCCACATGGGGGTAGAAGATCTTGACGAGTCCATTCGTTTCTATACGGCCCTGTTTGGGGCTCCGCCCGTCAAAACAAAATCGGATTATGCCAAATGGATGCTGGACAACCCGTGCATCAATTTCGCCATATCCACGCGT
>JAHBTD010000126.1 GCA_019638775.1 Fimbriimonadaceae bacterium
GCGCGTGGATATGGCGAAATTGATGCACGGGTCGTCCAGCATCCATTTGGCATAATCCGGTTTTGTTTTGACGGGCGGAGCCCCAAACAGCGCCGTATAGAAACGAATGGACTCGTCCAGATCCTCTACCCCCATGTGGAGATGAAAGCGTTTCATGATGCTGCCTCCCTCTTAGTCATTCAGTTTGTCATCACGTCTGCTAACAACTGATTGAGCATGCGAACTTCAGCAATTGCTCGAGCAAGGTGCCCAGGCCTGCGAACAGGAGCATATACAGCAACCACTCGCCGAGCAGCTGTCTGAGAGTGAACGGCCTGTGGAATCCAGGCCATGTCCTGCCGCCCCATCTTTCAAAGGCATACGCCACCAACAGTACGCTCAAGGCCACGATTCCGATGGTTCCATACAACTCCAGGAAATGCCCCACCGTTCATGCCCTCGCCTCACTGACAGGGAACCAGTGCCGGGTTCGATTGCACACATGACAGACGGACAGCATGACCGGTACCTCCACCAAGACGCCGACGACGGTTGCCAGTGCTGCCCCTGATTCCGGGCCGAATAAGGCAATGGCTGTGGCCACGGCCAGTTCAAAGAAGTTGCTCGCGCCGATCAACGCTCCCGGTGCTGCGACCGCATGGGGTACGTGCAACCACTTCATCAACCCATAGGTGAGAGACGCATTGAAATAGACTTGGAAAAGAATCGGGATCGCAATGAGCAGCACGTGAAGGGGCTTCCCAAGAATGTTCTCTGCTTGAAAGGCAAAGATGAGAATCAAGGTGATGAGTAACGCCGCGATTGTGATGGGGGCAAACCGAGGGAGGAGGGTCTCTTCAAACCACTTCTTCCCATGCTGTGCAATCAGCCTATGGCGGATGAGAACACCCAGGAGCAACGGAACCACAATAAATCCCACGACCGAATAGAGGAGCACGGTGAAAGGAACGGTGAGAGCAGACGCGCCGCTGACCAGCAAGCCGACGATCGGCGCAAACAGT